>JAWWPK010000471.1:0-7730 GCA_033854925.1 Nocardioidaceae bacterium
TTTCGTGGGGTGAGAGGTGCGTGCCCGGGGTGCGGGACACCCGACGAACTTCCGGCGGTGACCACTGGCGCTGAGTTCCGGCCGCCCGCGCGGTCTGCCCTGTCATGCGCACCCACAACCTCGCCGACCTCTACGACCTGCCGCTGGTGGACTGGTCCTCGATCGAGGCCCGGCTGGACCAGGGCTTCACCCAGGCACCGGACACCGGCGGCCCGAACCGGCACACCTGCTGGCTGACCACCCTCGACGCGGACGGCGGCCCGCACACGACCGGCGTGGGTGCCGTGTGGCTCGACGGGTCGTGGTGGTTCGAGACCGGCCGCGGCACCCGCAAGGGCCGCAACGTCGAGCGGGACCCGCGCTGCTCGCTGGCGGTGGCGCTGCACGAGTTCGACCTCGTCGTACGGGGCACCGCCGCTGTCGTCACCGACCCGGCGACGGTGGCCCGGCTCGCCGAGACGTGGGCCCCCGACTGGCCGTGCCGGGTCGACGAGTCCGGCATCGCACTCACCGCGGAGTACAGCGCCCCGTCTGCCGGCAAGCCGCCCTGGCACGTCTACCGGATCACTTCGGTGTCGGCCGTGGTGCTGTCCATCGTCGGGCCAGGCGGCGCGACCAGGTTCGACTTCTGACTACTCGTCGGTGACCAGGGCCAGCGTGAGCTCGACGCGGTCATCGAGCTCGAGGCCCTCGCGGCGGCGTACGGCGGACTTGACCGGCAGCACGTAGCCGCGCTCCTTGTCAGGGAAGACCGAGGTGCGCCAGGTGGACGTGCCGAGGGTGACCTCGACCCGCACCGAGCCGAAGCCGGTGGGCGGGCCGGACAGCAGGCGGACGTCGTCGCCCACCTCGGCCGGCAGGGTCAGGAAGGCCCACGCCGCGAACTGCTCCGACGACCACAGCTCGGCGTCGAAGGTCCAGGAATCCACGCGTGGGACCGGGTGGCGCTCAGTGCGCCATGTCGACGAAGCGGGAGTAGTGGCCCTGGAAGGCGACGGTGATGTCGCGGGTCGGGCCGTTGCGGTGCTTCGCCACGATCAGGTCGGCCTCGCCGGGGCGAGTCGACTCGCGCTCGTAGAGGTCCTCGCGGTGCAGCAGGATCACCATGTCCGCGTCCTGCTCGAGGCTCCCGCTCTCGCGTAGGTCGCTGAGCATCGGGCGCTTGTCGGAGCGTTGCTCCGGGCCACGGTTGAGCTGGGAGAGCGCGATGATCGGCACCTCGAGCTCCTTGGCCAGGAGCTTGATCTGGCGGGAGAACTCCGAGACCTCGAGCTGGCGGGACTCGACCTTCTTGCCGGACGTCATCAGCTGCATGTAGTCGATGACGACCAGCCGCAGGTCGTGGCGCTGCTTGAGCCGGCGCGCCTTGGCCCGGATCTCCATCATCGTCATGTTGGGCGAGTCGTCGATGAAG
This sequence comes from Nocardioidaceae bacterium, assembly GCA_033854925.1. Lineage (GTDB taxonomy): Bacteria > Actinomycetota > Actinomycetes > Propionibacteriales > Nocardioidaceae > Nocardioides. Next base: position 1,415 of record JAWWPK010000471.1, read on the forward strand.
ACCGGGGCGCTCGAGACCTCGCCCATCTTGCGGGCCAGCTTGGTCCAGTCGTCCTCGCTGAGCTGGCCGTTGCGGATGTGGTTGAGCGGCACCTTGGCCTCGGCCGACAGCAGCCGCATCGTGATCTCGGACTTCGTCATCTCCAGGCTGAAGAAGACGCTGGTCAGGTTGTTGTGGATCGACGCGGCCCGACACAGGTCCAGGGCGATCGTTGATTTCCCGACGGCAGGGCGAGCCGCGACGATGATCATCTGGCCGGCGTGCAGGCCGTTGGTGAGGTCGTCGAGGTCGGCGAAGCCGGTGGGCACGCCGTAGAGCCCGGCGTCCCGGTTGCCGATCGCCTCGATCTCGTCGAGGACGCCGTCCATGATCTCCGAGAGCGGCGCGTAGTCCTCGCTGTTGCGCTTGTCGGTGACCTGGTAGACCTCGGCCTGGGCCCGGTCGACCAGGTCGTCGACGTCACCCTCCCCGGCGTACCCGAACTGCACGATCCGGGTGCCGGCGTCGACCAGCCGCCGCAGGATCGCCTTCTCACGGACGATCCCGGCGTAGTAGGAGGCGTTGGCGGCGATCGGGACCGACGAGGTGATCGTGTGCAGGTAGGGGGCACCGCCGACCCGCTGCAGCTCGCCCCGGCGTTGCAGCTCGTTGGCGACCGTCACCATGTCGGCAGGCTCGCCCCGGCCGTAGAGGTCGATGATCGCGTCGTGGATGGTCTCGTGGCTCGGCCGGTAGAAGTCGACGCCCCGGAGCACCTCGGCGACGTCGGCGATGGCGTCCTTGGAGATCATCATCGCGCCCAGCACCGACTGCTCGGCCGCCATGTCCTGGGGCGGGGTCCGGTCACCTGCTGACCCGGGCTCCGCCACACCGCCGGGCACTTGCCAGGCGTCGGACTCGGTCAGGCTCACAAGGGACTCCCGAAAGGATGTTGAAGGTGTGACGGATGGGACGACGGGGGAACGTCGCCGACAGTAGGGCCGACCGCCGACAGAGCCGTCCCACCCGGCCAGAGGGGGCGGGCCGGGTGTGGATCGGAGGAGGGAAAGTCGCGGTGCTGCTCGGAGCAACCTAGACAGCCGTACCGGCGCCTGGGAAGCCCGTCATCCACACCCCCTGGGGACAACCGGGGACATCGGGTGGACTACCCCCGGCGAGAGTGTGCACAGCTTGGGGACAGCCTGTGGAACCAGGTTCCATTCTGTCCGCCCGCACCACTCTGACCTGCGACAACGGAAGTCCACCCGTGTGGAGCCAAAATAGTTGGCCCGTTGTCCGTTCACCGGACAGTCACTCGACCGTCGCCGGGTGGCTTTGTCGACAAACCCCCGAAGAGGGTCACGTCAAGGGCTCATCCACATCCTTATCCACCGGTGTGTATGGACTAGTACGGTACTGGTCACAGCGAGGGGGACTGGCCCTTACCGTGACTAGTCTCCGGGCCTCGGGACGGGTCTCCTGCGGTTCCACCTCGACCGGTTCGGGGCGCGGCCCCCCGACCAGCATCTAACCTGCTCGCATGCTTCCCTCCCCTGTCCGTCGTTGGGCGCCGCTCGCCCTGGTCGGTCTGCTTGCAGCGCTGCTGCCCATGGCCGCCTCCATTCCGACCGCCCAGGCCTCCGCCAGCTGCAAGAGCGAGCAGCCCGGACTGCTCGGCATCACCTGCGACGACGAGAAGCCCCCGAACACCACCGGGGCCAGCGGAAACCAGACCGCGGCCGGCCAGGTGACCGTCTCGGCCACGGGCACCTACTCCGACGGCGACACCGATCCGATCGGCTTCCAGTGCCAGCTGGTCGGCACTGCAGCCTGGGGCCCGTGCACTGTCTCCAACCTGACCGTCGGTGCCAACCAGATCGCCATCCGGGCGCTGGACACCGCCGACTTCGCCCTGAACACGCCCTGCGACGACCTGCTGTGCGGCAGTACGCCGGAGGTCCCGGACTACGACGCCACCCCGGCGGTCATCACCGTCCAGGTGACCGGCGGAGGCGGCGGTGGCGGGACCACCCCGCCCCCACCGGGTCCGGGCGGTGCACCCGAGACCCAGATCACGGGTGGCCCGAACGACAGGCTCACCCCCGGCCAGCCGGTCAGCCTGACCCGGCGTCCCACGATCGAGCTCACCGCGAGCGAGCCGGCGACGTACAACTGTGCGGTCAACGCGAAGAAGGTGCCCTGCAGGGGCGGCCTCAACGTGCTCAAGGGACTCAAGCCGGGCACCCAGGTCTTCGTCGCCCAGGCGGTCGACAGGGACGGCAACTTCGACGCCACGCCGGCCACCATCACCTTCTACATCCCGTACAACCTCACCCCGCACCAGGGCAAGGGGTGGAAGAAGGTCAAGAGCCACGGCTCGTTCGCCGGCGACTTCGTCTCCACCACGCACACGGGGGCGGTGCTCACCGTCGGCGAGGTCACGGGCGTGCACGAGGTGCGGCTGATCGCCCCCGTCGGGCCCAACCTCGGCAAGGTCGCCATCCGCATCGGCAACGGCAAGTGGATGAAGGTGCACCTGAGGTCGAAGAAGGCGCGGCGGCTCGTCGTCTTCGAGCTTCGCGGGTCCCGGGCCGGGGCCCGCCAGCTCAGCGGAGCCATCCAGGTCAAGGCGCTGAAGGTGCCCGCCGGAGGCGCGGTGGCGGTCGACGCGATCGTGGCACGCTGACCCGGGCCGCGCCAGCGGACCGATGACAGCGCGGGTCGAGCAGCGCGTCCGACCGAGGAACGAGGTCGGAACCGCGCGTGTCGAAACACTCCGCGGCCAGCGCTGGGACTGAACGACGCCCACACGCAGGACGGCCCCGCCGGGCTCAGTGAGCCGGGCGGGGCCGTGCGTACGTCGTTGGTCAGCCGGTCAGGCAGGGATGACGTTGAGCGCCACGGTGGCCGACACTTCGTCGTGCAGCCGGACGGTCACCTCGTGGGCGCCGAGCGACTTGATCGGGTTGCCGACCGCGATGACCCGCTTGTCGACCTCCTGCCCCGAGACGCTGCTCAGGGCCTCGGCGATGTCGGTGATGGTGACGGCGCCGAAGAGACGGCCGGCCTCGCCGGCCCGGACCTTGACCGGGACCGGCGACGCCTCGAGCTTGGCCTTGATGGCGTCAGCGGAGTCGTGGTCGCGGACCGCACGGGCGGTGCGGGCGTTCTTGATGGACTCGATGGTCTTCTCGCCGCCGCGGGTCCAGCGGATCGCCTCGCCACGCGGGACGAGGTAGTTGCGGCCGTAGCCGTCCTTGACCTCGACCACGTCGCCTGGGGCGCCGAGACCGGTGACTTCCTGGGTGAGGATGAGCTTCATCTCAGGACTCTCCTGTTCTCTCGGGCTCTCAGCGACCGGTGGACGTGTAGGGCAGCAGCGCAACCTCGCGGGCGTTCTTGACCGCGATGGCGACGTCGCGCTGGTGCTGGACGCAGTTGCCGGTCACCCGACGCGCGCGGATCTTGCCGCGGTCGGAGATGAACTTCCGGAGCAGCGCGGTGTCCTTGTAGTCGGCACCGGTCGCCTTCTCCTTGCAGAACTGGCAGACCTTCTTCTTGGGCTTGCGGAGTACGGGCTTGGCCATTGTGGTGCTTCCTCCTCAGAAGCCCGGCCCCTGGACGGAGCCGGAATGGTCGATGTGGGTGTGGCTGTCTGGTGTTGCTGGATCAGAACGGAGGCTCGTCGGCCGGAACGCCGGGAGCGCCCCACGGGTCGTTGGCGGGAGCACCGCCGCCGGCTCCCCCCGAGGCCGCGGCGCCGTCCGCCGGAGCCGGGGTGGCCCAGGGGTCGGCTGCAGCCGGGGTGGACTGTCCGCCGGCCTGGCCGCCGCTCTGGCCGCCGGACTGGCCGCCGGAGTAGCCGCCACCGCTGCCCTGACGGCTGGTGCGGTTGACCTTGGCGGTCGCGAACTTCAGCGACGGACCGATCTCGTCGACCTCGATCTCGAAGACGGTGCGCTTCTCACCCTCGCGGGTCTCGTAGGTCCGGGACTTGAGCCGGCCCTGGACGACGACCCGCATGCCCCGCTGGAGCGACTCGGCGACGTTTTCAGCCGCCTGCCGCCAGATGGAGCAGCGCAGGAACATCGCTTCGCCGTCGACCCACTCGTTGGTGTTCTTGTCGAAGTTGCGCGGGGTCGAGGCCACCGTGAAGTTGGCGACCGCGGCGCCCGAGGGCGTGAACCGCAGCTCGGGGTCGTCGGTGAGGTTGCCGACCACGGTGATGAGGGTCTCGCCTGCCATGAGGTCTCCTTGTTGGTGCCGTTCGTTGTCCCACCCATCGTTGCCGCAGGCACCGACGGTGGGAAGTGTTCATCCACAGGCGGCGTGAGACGCCTGCGGGAACGGGCTACTTGTGGTCGGGGCGGATGACCTTGGTCCGGAGGATCGACTCGTTCAGCGTGAGCTGACGGTCGAGCTCCTTGACCGAGTCGGGCTCGGCGGTGAGGTTCACGACGGCGTAGATGCCCTCTTGGTTCTTCTTGATCTCGTAGGCCATCCGGCGACGGCCCCAGATGTCGACAGACTCGACCGAACCGCCGTCCTTGCGGATGACGTTGAGGTACTTGTCGAGCGACGGGCCGACGGTGCGCTCCTCAAGACTCGGGTCGAGGATCACCATGACTTCATAGGTACGCAAAGCAGTTCCACCTCCTGTGGGCTCAGCGGCCACGGTCTCTCCGTGGCAGGAGGGCTTGTGCGTCTTCGTCCGCTCGACGTCTGGTCGAGACGGACAGGGAAGGTTAACAGCGGACAGCGGCTCGCTCGTAATCTCCGAGCCTCGGGCCGTTGCTCGGGCCGAGATCCTGCGAGGAGGTTGAGGGTCTCGGCGCAGACACGCGCGCCAGCGCGGGGCTGCGCGAGACGTCTCGACACCTGTGGAGAGCCGCCGACGAGGCCTCGACGGCGCGACTACCTTCCGCGAAGTGCCCCGTCGTACTCCTGCCATCGCCGGACGCTACGTCCTGCTCGAGGAGATCGGCCGCGGCGCCACCGGCACGGTCCACCGCGCGCGTGACCTGAAGGTCCGCCGATACGTCGCCGCGAAGGTCGTCCGCGGTCCGGGCGCCGCCGAGCTCGCCCGCGAGCAAGCACACCGGGTCGAGCACCCGCACGTCCTCGCTCCCCTGGGCTGGGCGGCCGAGGACGACGTCGCGCTCATCGCCATGGAGCTGGTCCTGGGCGGATCCGTGCGCGAGCTGCTCGCCCGCCGCGGGCCGCTGCCGGCAGACACCGTCGCCGACCTGCTCGGCCAGCTGCTCGACGCGCTCGGCGCCGTCCATGCTCGGGGGCTCGTGCACGGCGACGTGAAGCCGTCGAACCTCCTGCTCCGCGGCGGCGTACGCCCCCACCTGCTCCTCGCCGACTTCGGAGTGGCCGCGAGGTCCGGCGACCCATCCACCGGCGCGGCCGGCACCCCGGCGTTCCTGCCGCCGGAGCGGCTGGCCGGCTCCCCGCCGCACCCGAGCCAGGACGTCTACGCCGCGGGCCTTGTCGCCCGTCGCGCGCTGGCCGGGCCGGCACCGCTGCTGACGCTCTGCGACTCGATGACCCGGTCCGAGCCCGAGCGCCGCCCGACTGCCGCGGCCGCGCTGCGCCGGCTGCGCGAGCTCAGCGGGCCGCTCAGCGACTGGGCGTGAGGTCCTGGGTCCCGACCACCCGCAGCAATGCCAGTGCCTCGGTCTCGTGGCTGCCCGGCGCGACCGGCGGGTTCATCGGCACGAGCGGCTGCTGCCCTGGTGATCCTGTCGGCGCTCGCACCTAGGCTGGTCGCATGTTGATCGGAGCCCATGTCGAGCAGACCGACCCGATCGCGGAGGCCAAGGCACGCAAGGCTCCGCTGGTGCAGTTCTTCCTCGGCGATCCGCAGAGCTACAAGGGGCCGGTGCTCGCCTACGAGGGCGGCGCGGCCAAGCTCAAGACGGACGCGGAGGCGGCCGGGGTCGACCTCTACGTCCACGCTCCCTACCTGATCAACGTCGCCACGACCAACAACCGCCAGCGCATCCCGGGCCGCAAGCTGCTGCAGCAGCACATGGACGCTGCTGCGGAGATCGGCGCCAAGGGCCTCATCGTGCACGGCGGGCACGTCACCGACGAGGACGATCCGGCCAAGGGCTTCGACAACTGGCGCAAGGCGATCGATGCGACGGACCTCAAGATCCCGCTGCTCATCGAGAACACCGCGGGTGGCACCAACGCGATGACCCGCTACCTCGACCGGATCGCTGGGGTGTGGGAGGCGATCTCGGTCACCGAGGGGTTCGACATGGTCGGCTTCTGCCTCGACACCTGCCACGCACACGCCGGTGGCAACCCGCTCGAGACCGTCGTC
>JAWWPK010000472.1:0-13284 GCA_033854925.1 Nocardioidaceae bacterium
GTGCTCGCGGATGGCGGCCATCAGGAAGCGGACGGAGCGGTCCTTGGACACGTCGACGGTGAGCCGCCACACGTAGAGGTCACGGGCACCGCTCTCCTCCACGGCGATCTTCTCCACGGCGGTGCCGAGGTCGTCGCCGGGGCACTTCGTCAGCTTGTCGCGGATGTCGCCGACGAAGGTCTGCGCCTGCTTGCTGGGCAGCGCGCCGACGGTCTCGGACAGGCCGAACTCGGGCGGGAGCTGGGTCGCGGCCGGGATCACGAAGGTGCGGGTGAGGGACTTGGAGAAGCCCGGTCCGGTGAACTCGGTGTTGTCACAACGGGTTGCGGCGACGTTCTCCTTCGCCTTGGTCGGCTGGGTGCCGGCCCAGGGCTGGTCGATGGTCGGCACCGGAGGCAGGTCGGCCTCGACCAGGAGAGAGGGGTGGTTGCCGACCGGGACCGGGGAAGAGTCCTTGACCTTGGGGGTCGCCGCGCAGCTGCCGGCGTTCGGCAGCCCGCAGAGCCCGGAGACCGCGGTGGCGAGCAGGCCGGCACTCGGCTGCAGGTCCGGCTCCCTGGTCGGGTCGGTCATCCCCGTGACCGTGTTGACCACGGTGGTCGTGAGCCCGCCGGTGCGGGCCACCCCGACGACCTGGGTGGTCACCGGCTCCGTCCAGTTGCGGAGCACCATCAGGGTCGCCTCGTCGCCGACCCCCGCGACGCGGTACGTCGAGAGCAGCTGAACCCGGGGACTCGCACATCCGGCGTACCAGCCGAGCGTGGTCTTGTACGTGTGCTCGGCGGCGGCCTCGTCCGCCGAGGCCTCGGCCGACTGGCCCGCGGTGAGCGGACCGAGCTTGGGCTCCGTGCCCGTGAACGTGCGCACCAGCGCGCCGATGCCGTGCATGTCGGCGTACCGGCCGCCCTGACAGGTGAAGACCAGCCCGGTGCCGGCGGTGTTCGTGCTCGTGGTCCCCTCGGTCCAGCTTCCGGGGATCGCCGCGGACACCTGCTGCACGCCGAGCAGCGCCTGCGGGCTCAGCGGGTCGGGCGGCGGGGGCGGCGGTGTCTCCTTCTGCTGCGGGCTGGAGCTGTTGCCGTCGAGGAGGCCCTTGGAGGCGAGCTCCGGCCGGGCGCCGGACGCGTCGGTCACCAGGGAGCCCGAGACCAGGACGGCGGCGACAGCGGTCGCCATGCCCACCGCGGTGTGCGCGCGGCGGCGGGCCGAGCCGGCCCGCATCACGATCGAGGGCCGCGGCCAGCGGACCGACTCCAGGGCCGGCGCCAGCTCCTCGAGCACGCCGCGGATCGCGGTGGACGGAACCTCGCGGTGCACGGCGAACTGCGCACTCGCCGTCTGCAGGTCCCGCTCCGCGCTGGCGCGGGTGATGCCGACCTCGCGGGCCATGTGGTCGATCGGGAGCGCGGTGAGGTGGGTCAGCAGCAGCACCTTGCGCTGGGTGGTGGGCAGCTTCCCGAGCGCGTCCAGCGTGGCGCGGGTGTCGTCGTCGATGTCCTTCTGGCGGGCCCACCAGCGGGCGCTGCTGCGGCGCTGGGCGCGGGTCCAGGCCAGTGGGCGCACGTAGTCCCCGGGCCGTTCGAGTCGCGACACCTTCCGCCAGTGGTGCCAGGCCACGACCATGGCGTCCCGCACGGCGCGCTGCGCCGCGACCAGGTCGCCGGTGAGCGCGTAGGTCTGCAGGAGCAGTCGGCCCCGGACGTCCTTGTAGAAGGCTTCGAAGCCCTCGGGACTCCGTGAAGACGAGCGGGGAAGCGTGCGAGACATGGCCGCACCACGGTAGCGACCTTCCCTGAAGAGGCCGATTCGCCGGGGGTCGGCGTGGCAGCGACGTACGGCCTCCCTACCCGGCGAAGATCGGTAGACATGACCGCGCTGATGCCCGACCGCACCCGCCCGTCGGCGGGCGAGCTCGGGCGCGACCTGCGCCACCGGCGCCCGCTCGTGCTCCTGGCCGTGGTTGCCGGCGGAGCCGCCGCGGCCAGCACGCTGCTGGTCTGCCTGGCCCTGGGGGTGGCCGGCTGGTTCCTCACGGACGCGGGCGCGCACGGCACCCCGCGGGACGGGCTGTGGGTGGGCGCGCTGGCCTGGCTGATGGCCCACGGCTCCGGCGTGCACGTGGGCGGGGCGCTGGTCTCGGTGATGCCGCTGGGCATCACGCTGGCCTGCGGCTGGGTGACGTGGCGGATCGGCCACCGGCTCGGCGACTCGATCTCGGGCCATGGCCCGGACGCCCAGCGGATCGCCGACGGCGAACGCGACTGGACGGTCCCGGTGGCGGCGGTGCTCTACGCCGCCGGCTACGTCGCGGTCGCGGCCGGCACCGGCGCGCTCGCGTCGACCGCCGCCACGGCGCCCGACACCTCTCGGGTGGTGCTCTGGTCCTTCCTGCTCTGCGGCGTGCTCGGCGCACCCGCCATCGCGATCGGCTCCGGCCGCGCCGCGATCTGGACCGCCACCCTCCCGGCGTCCGTCGTGGCCGCCGCGGCCGCGTGCCGCCAGGTGGTCAAGCTGTGGCTCGTCGTGGCCCTGCTGGCCTTCCTCGCCGCACTCGTCACCGACTTCGACACGGCGCTGAACATCGCCTCTCAGCTGCACACCGACACCGGTGCGACCGTGCAGCTGGTCGTGGTCTCGCTGCTCGTGGTCCCCAACGCCGTGGTCTTCTCCGGCTCCTACCTGCTCGGCCCCGGCTTCACGGTCGGGACCCACACCCTCGTGTCCCCGTCCGTCGTCACCATCGGCGCGCTGCCGATGTTCCCGCTGCTGGCGGCGCTGCCCGACACGGGACCGACGCCGGGCTGGACGTCCGCCCTCATCGGGGTGCCGCCCCTGGTCGGGGCACTCGGGGCGATGAGGGCTCAGCGCCACCACCCGACGTACCGCTGGGAGGAGGGCGCCCTGCACGGCTGCGGGGGCGGCATGCTGGCCGGCCTCCTGTTCGGCATCCTCGCGCTCCTGGCCGGCGGCTCGGTCGGCCCGGGCCGGATGGCCGACGTCGGTCCGCTCGCCGGAGCGGTCCTGGTGCACGCCATCACCGCGTTCGGCGTCGGCGGCCTGGTCGGGGGCCTGGTCGCCACGTTCTGGCAGCGGCGTCGCCTCGAGCCTCTTCCCGAGCTCGAAGAGGATCAGGACGCCACCCAGGCCTCCGTGTCCCCGGTTCGCGACGAGGACGAGGAGTCCTAGACTCACGATCCGTGCCGATTCCCTCGTCCGAGGCCGCTCCCGCGCGTCTCGTGGTCCTCGTCTCCGGCGCAGGCACGAACCTCCAGGCGTTGCTGGACGCCGCGACCGACCCGGCGTACGGCGCGGGGGTGGTGGCGGTGGGTGCGGATCGGGACGGCATCGAGGCGCTCGCCCGGGCCGAGCGGCACGGTCTGCCGACGTTCGTGCTCCGGGTCACCGAGTTTGCGGACCGCGCCGAGTGGGACCGGGCCCTCACCGCCGCCGTCTCCGAGCACGAGCCGGACCTGGTGATCCTGGCGGGCTTCATGAAGCTGGTCGGTGCGGACTTCCTGGCCGAGTTCGGCGGGCGGCTCGTCAACACCCACCCCGCCCTGAGCCCGTCGTTCCCGGGGATGCACAGCGCCGCGGACGCGCTGGCCTACGGAGTCAAGGTCACCGGCTGCACGCTGTTCTTCGTCGACGAGGGCGTCGACACCGGTCCGATCGTCGCCCAGTCGACCGTCGCGGTGGCCGAGGACGACACCGCCGAGACGTTGCACGAACGGATCAAGGTGGCCGAGCGGGCCATGCTCGTCGACACGATCGGGACGATGGCCCGCGACGGGTTCGAGATCCGGGGGCGCAGGGTCGTGGTGGGAGGCTGACCGGCAATATGCTGAAGGAACACGACTGGCGCAGGTGGGTTGACCACCAGGGAGTGAAGTCGAGGCCATCGAACGCCTGGGTGCCTCATCCTTTCGAGTTGAGGAGTGCGCCCCGTGGCTGACCCGATCATCGACAAGGTTCCGATCCGGCGCGCGCTGGTGTCGGTCTATGACAAGTCCGGCCTCGAGGAGCTGGTCCGCGCCCTGCACGAGGCCGGCGTGGCCCTGGTTTCGACCGGCGGCTCGGCCGCGCTGATCGAGGGGCTCGGCATTCCGGTCACAAAGGTCGAGGAGCTCACCGGCTTCCCGGAGTGCCTCGACGGCCGGGTCAAGACACTGCACCCGAAGGTGCACGCCGGTATCCTCGCCGACCGCCGGCTCCAGACCCACGTGCAGCAGCTCGACGACCTGGGCATCGAGCCGTTCGACCTCGTGGTCTCGAACCTCTACCCGTTCCGCGAGACCGTGCTCTCCGGCGCCAGCCCCGACGAGTGCGTCGAGCAGATCGACATCGGCGGGCCCTCGATGGTCCGCGCAGCCGCCAAGAACCACCCCTCCGTCGCCATCGTCACCAGCCCCGACCGGTACGCCGACGTGCTCGCGGCCGTCGCGGCCGGCGGCTTCACCCTGGCCGAGCGGCAGCTGCTGGCGGCCGAGGCGTTCCAGCACACGGCGACCTACGACGTGGCGGTCGCGAGCTGGATGAGCAGCGTGCTGACCGACACCTCTGAGGGCACGGGGTTCCCGTCCTGGACCGGCGCGACCTGGGACAAGGCGGCTCAGCTTCGCTACGGCGAGAACCCCCATCAGGCGGCCGCGCTCTACCGGGCTCAATCGTCTCTGGGCAGCGGCGGCCTCGCCTCTGCCGAGCAGCTGCACGGCAAGGAGATGTCCTACAACAACTACGTCGACACCGACGCGGCCCGGCGGGCGGCGTACGACTTCACCGAGCCGGCGGTGGCGATCATCAAGCACGCCAACCCGTGCGGCATCGCGGTGGGCGCGGACGTCGCCGAGGCCTACCGCCGGGCCAACGAGTGCGACCCCACGTCCGCTTTCGGTGGGGTCATCGCGGTCAACCGGCCGGTCTCGGTCGCGATGGCCGAGCAGCTGCGGGAGACGTTCACCGAGGCGATCGTGGCGCCGGCGTACGACGACGGTGCGGTGGAGGTGCTCCAGTCCCTGCCCAGGGGTGGGAAGAACATCCGGATCCTGGTCGGGGGAGCCCCTGCGCACCCCGACCACGAAGATCTGTTCGAGTTCCGGGGGATCAGCGGCGGTGTGCTGATGCAGCGCGTCGACCACGTGGACGCGGAGGGCGACGACCCCTCGACCTGGACACTCGCGACCGGCGAGGCGGCTCCGGAGGACGTCCTGGCCGATCTCGCGTTCGCGTGGAAGGCCTGCCGCGCGGTGAAGTCCAACGCGATCCTGCTGGCCAGGGACGGCGCGTCCGTCGGCATCGGGATGGGCCAGGTGAACCGCGTCGACTCGTGCCGGCTCGCGGTCTCCCGGGCGGGAGACCGGGCCAAGGGGTCGGCGGCGGCCTCCGACGCGTTCTTCCCGTTCGAGGACGGCCCCCAGATCCTGATCGACGCCGGCGTCCGTGCCATCGTGCAGCCCGGGGGGTCGGTGCGCGACGAGCTCACCGTCGAGGCGGCCAAGGCCGCGGGCGTCACGATGTACTTCACCGGGACTCGACACTTTGCGCACTGACGCCGAGTCGTCGTTACTGATGAGCAGTAACGACGACTCGGCCGGTTACTCGTCAGCAGCAACGCCGACTCGGCCGGTTACTCGTCAGCAGCAACGCCGACTGGGCGAATTGAGAGGATCGACGCGATGACTGCACAGAGGCTCGACGGCTCGGCCACGCTGAAGACGATCAAGGCCGAGCTGGCCGAGCGCGTCGCCGCGCTCCGGGAGCGGGGCGTCACGCCCGGGCTCGGGACGGTGCTGGTCGGCGACGACCCTGGGTCGCACTGGTACGTCGCCGCCAAGCACAAGGACTGCGCCGAGATCGGGATCGAGTCGATCCGCCGCGACCTGCCGGCCACGGCGGGCCAGGCCGAGGTCGAGGCGGTGATCGACGAGCTGAACGCCGACCCGTCCTGCACCGGCTTCCTGGTGCAGCAGCCGACGGGGCTGGACGAGTTCGCGCTGCTCTCCCGCGTCGACCCCGACAAGGACGTCGACGGCCTGCACCCGGTCAACCTCGGCAAGCTCGTCCTCGGCGAGCCGGGCTCACTGCCCTGCACGCCGATCGGCTGCATCGAGCTGCTGCGCCGGCACGGGGTCCAGATCGAGGGCGCCGACGTCACCGTCCTCGGCCGCGGCCTCACCGTGGGCAGGCCGCTGGGGCTGCTGCTGACCCGCAAGTCCGAGAACGCCACGGTCACCCTCTGCCACACCCGGACCCGCGACCTGGCCGCGCACACCCGCACCGCCGACATCATCGTGGCCGCCGCCGGCGTGCCCGGCATCATCACGGGCGACATGGTCAAGCCCGGTGCCGCCGTGCTGGACGTCGGCGTCTCCCGGGTGGACGGCAAGATCGCCGGTGACGTGGCCGCGGACGTCTGGGACGTCGCGGGCTGGGTCTCGCCGAACCCCGGCGGGGTCGGCCCGATGACCCGGGCGATGCTGCTCACCAACCTCGTGCTCATGGCGGAGCGGGCGGCTCGGTGAGCTTCGTGACCCAACAGCCGCCGGGCGACCAAAGCGACGAGCCGGTCCCTTCCCCCGAGGAGATCGCCGAGGAGCTCGACGCCGCCGCGGAGGAGCACGACGCCCTCGATGAGGAGCGCCGCTACCCGTCCACGCTCGGCGGGGCGTTCTACCTGCTCGTGCTGGCGATGGGTGCGGTCGGCATCGCGATCGTGTGGGGCGGCGACTGGCGGCTTGGCATCCGCTGCCTGGCCGGCGGCCTCTGCTTCGCCGCCCTGCTGCGGCTGGTGCTGCCGGCGCGCGACGCGGGCATGCTCGCGGTCCGGAACCGGTTCTTCGACGCGATCCTGCTGGGTGGCGTCGGCGCCGCGATCCTGTTCCTCTCGACGACGATCCCGAACCAACCGGGTTGATCAGCGACGGAGAGTGTGAAACCTCCGCAACCTGCGCTGGGACTAGATGAGCCCGAGCTCCTTGACGGCGTCGCGCTCCTCACCGAGCTCGGCGACCGAGGCGTCGATCCGGCCCCGCGAGAAGTCGTCGATGTCGAGGCCCTGGACGATCTCCCAGTCGCCGTCCTTGCAGGTGACCGGGAACGAGGAGACGAGACCCTCGGGGACGCCGTAGGAGCCGTCGGAGACGACCGCCATCGACACCCAGTCGCCCTCGGCGGAGCCGAACAGCCAGTCGTGGGCGGCGTCGATCGTCGCGGAGGCAGCGGACGCGGCCGAGGAGGAGCCCCGGGCCTCGATGATGGCGGCGCCGCGCTTGGCCACGGTCGGGATGAAGGTGTTCTCGATCCAGTCCTGGTCGCCGACGACCTCGGCGGCGTTGCGGCCACCGACCTCGGCGTGGAACACGTCGGGGTACTGGGTCGCGGAGTGGTTGCCCCAGATCGTCATCTGCTTGATGTCGGTGACCGCGGCACCGGTCTTGGCAGCGAGCTGCGAGATGGCGCGGTTGTGGTCGAGGCGGGTCAGGGCGGAGAACCGCTCGACCGGGATGTCGGGGGCGTTCGAGCGAGCGATCAGCGCGTTGGTGTTGGCCGGGTTGCCGGTCACCCCGATCCGGACGGTGTCGGCAGCCACCTTGTTGAGGGCCTGGCCCTGCGCGGTGAAGATCGCGCCGTTGGCCGAGAGCAGGTCGCTGCGCTCCATTCCGGGGCCGCGTGGCCGGGCGCCGACCAGCAGCGCGAGGTTCACGCCGTCGAAGATCTTCTCCGCGTCGGCACCGATCTCGACACCGGCGAGGTTCGGGAACGCACAGTCGTCGAGCTCCATGACGACGCCCTCGAGCGTCTTCAGCGCGGGCTCGATCTCCAGGAGCCGCAGCTCGATCGGGCGGTCGCCCGACAGCGATCCGCTCGCGAGGCGGAACAGCAGGCTGTAGCCGATCTGGCCGGCGGCACCGGTGACGGCGACCTTCAAAGGTGCAGAACTCACGACGTACTCCTGGGTGAGAGGGCTGGCCCAATGGACGCTAGCAGCGGGCTCGTGCGCGACGATGGGAGGGTGGCGAGGCGACGTGGGCGGTACGTCGCGCTCGCCGTCGGGCTCGTTCTCGCCTGCAGCGGGTGCGGCGCCGAGTCACCCGACAGCCCACCCTCGGGCATCGACGAGCTGACCATCCCGACCCCGTCGCCCGACCCTGCCGACTTCGTCCGCGGCATCGACAACCCGTGGCTGGCGCTCGCTCCCGGCCGGACCTGGACCTACCGGGTCACCGGCGCGACATCCGGGCAGCTGGTCATCACCGTCGAGGACACGACGTTTGACGTCGCGGGCGTGGCGACCACCCCGGTACGCCGCACCGAGCCGACCGGCGACGAGGTCGTCGACTACTACGCGCAGGACCGGCTCGGGAACGTGTGGTGGTTCGGCCGGGAGGGCGTGTGGCTGGCCGGCGAGGACGGCGCCGAGGCCGGGCTCGCGATGCCGGCGACGCCGCGGCTGGGCGACGGCTGGCGCGCGGCGTACGACGCGGACGTCGTGGACGTGCAGATGACCGTCGTGACCGATGACCAGTCCGTGACCACGCCGGCGGGGAGGTACAGCCACGTGGTCGGCCTGGACATCAGCTACCCGCTCGAGCCCGGCACCGCGAAGCGGGTGTTCTTCGAGCGCGGGCTCGGCCTGGTCGAGGAGATCTCGACCGACGGCCCGATCTATCTCGCGGATCTGCTGAGCCCGCCCAGCTGAGCTAGCGCCTCACTCCGGTGCGCGGAACTGGGTGGTCTCGGTGCCGGGCTCGGGCTGCTCGGCCGGTGCCACGGCAGGGTCGGTGACCGGCGGCGCGGCCGGTGCCGCCTCGAACGGTTGGGCAGGGGCGGCCTGGACCGGCGGTGCCGGCTGCTGCCACTGCTCCAGGGGCTTCCACTCCTGGGCGGCGTGGTCCCACTGCCAGCCGTCCTGGATGATCGGCTCCTGCTCCCAGGCGGCCTGCTCCTGGGCGGTCTGCTGGTTCCACTCCTGCTGGTACTGGTCGGGCGCGCCGTAGCCGGGGGCCGCGGCCGGCACCGGCCGGGCGAACGTCAGCCCGGAGCCGGCGACCGGGTCGCTGCCGTGGCCGAAGACGATCGGGTAGGTGAGTCCCGCGACCGCAGCGCCGGCCAACGGCGCGAGGATGAACAGCCAGAGCTGGATGATCGCGTCGCCCCCGGCGAAGATGCCGACGCCGATCGAGCGGGCCGGGTTCACCGAGGTTCCGGTCAGGTTGATCGACGCGAAGTGGATCATCGAGAGGGTCAGGCCGATCGCGGCCGGCGCGAAGGCCGGGTGCTCGTTGCGGGCGTCGGTCACGGCGAGGATCACGAAGACGAAGATCGCGGTCAGGATCAGCTCGACGAGGAACGCCGCCCACCAGGCGTAGCCCGAGCCGTTGTCACCGAAGCTGTTCTGGGCCAGGCCCGAGTTGCCGACGTCGTAGCCGTCGATGCCCTGGACCAGGATGAAGAGGGCCAGGCCGGCGACCACTGCGCCGCCGAGCTGTGAGCCGACGTAGACCGGCACCTGGCGCCAGGAGATCCGGCCGCCGAGTGCCGCCCCGACCGTCACGGCGGGGTTGAAGTGCGCCCCCGAGATCCGGCCGAACGCGTAGGCGCCCGCAAGGACGGTGAGCCCGAACGCGAGCCCGATGGCGACGTAGTCGCCCCCGCTGAAGATGGCGGTGCCGCATCCGATGAACACGAGGACGAAGGTTCCGAGAGCCTCGGCGGCTACCTTCTGGACAGTGGTGGAGGTGTCGACCATGGCCGCAGCCTAGTCACGAATCGGTCGGCTTTGCGCCCCTCAGGTCTCGGTGCGAGGCTGGCCGGGTGCCGACGTCCAGACGACGTCAGGTATCTTGACGTCAAGACATTGTTCGGACGAAACCGCCCGCCGCCGCACAGGAGCGACCGCAGCCATGGCCAGGATCATCTACACCCACACCGACGAGGCGCCGCTGCTCGCGACGTACTCGTTCCTGCCGATCATCGAGGCGTACGCCGCCAAGGCCGGCGTGGAGGTCGAGACCCGCGACATCTCCCTGGCCGGCCGCATCATCGCCCAGTTCGCGGACGTGCTGACCGACGAGCAGCAGACCGACGACGCGCTCGAGGAGCTCGGCCAGCTGGCCCTGCAGCCCGAGGCGAACATCATCAAGCTGCCGAACGTCTCCGCGTCGATCCCGCAGCTCAAGGCCGCCGTCAAGGAGCTGCAGGAGCAGGGTTACGACCTGCCCGACTACCCCGAGAACCCGAAGTCCCAGGAGGACAACGACATCCGGGCCCGCTACGGCAAGGTCATGGGCTCGGCGGTCAACCCGGTGCTGCGCGAGGGCAACTCAGACCGGCGGGCTCCCGCGTCGGTCAAGGCCTACGCGCGGAAGCACCCGCACCGCATGGGCGCGTGGTCGTCCGAGTCGAAGACGAACGTCGCGACGATGGGCAAGGACGACTTCCGCTCCAACGAGCAGTCGGTGGTCCTGGAGGCCGACGACACGCTGCGCATCGAGCACGAGGCCGCGGACGGCACCGTCACGGTCCTCAAGGAGTCGATCCCAGTCCTGGCCGGCGAGGTCGTCGACGGCACCTACATGAACGTCGCGGCGCTGCGCCGCTTCCTCACCGAGCAGATCGCCCGGGCCAAGGCCGAGGACGTGCTGTTCTCGGTGCACCTCAAGGCCACGATGATGAAGGTCTCCGACCCGATCATCTTCGGGCACGTCGTCCAGGCCTACTTCCCGACCCTGTTCGAGCAGTACGGCGCCGCACTCAGGACCGCGGGCATCTCGCCCAACGACGGCCTCGGCGCGCTGCTCTCCGCGGTGGCGGCCCTGCCCGAGGGCGATGCGATCAAGGCCTCGGTCCAGCAGGGGCTCGACGACGGCCCGGACCTCGCGATGGTCGACTCCGACAAGGGCATCACCAACCTGCACGTCCCGTCCGACGTGATCGTCGACGCGTCGATGCCGGCGATGATCCGCAGCTCCGGCCACATGTGGGGTCCCGACGGTGAGGAGCACGACACCCTCGCGGTGATCCCCGACTCGTCGTACGCCGGCGTCTACCAGACCGTCCTCGACGACTGCCGCGCGCACGGCGCCTTCGACCCGGCGACCATGGGCTCGGTGCCCAACGTCGGCCTGATGGCCAAGGCCGCCGAGGAGTACGGCTCGCACGACAAGACCTTCGAGGTCCCGGCGGCCGGCGTCGTACGCGTCCTCAACAGCGCCGGCGACACCCTCATCGAGCACACCGTCGAGCCCGGCGACATCTGGCGCGCCTGCCAGACCAAGGACGAGCCGATCCGCGACTGGGTCAAGCTTGCGGTGACCCGGGCCCGCGCCAGCGGTGCCCCAGCGGTCTTCTGGCTCGACGAGGGCCGCGCCCACGACGCCAACCTGATCGCCAAGATCAAGCAGTACCTGCCGGACCACGACACCGACGGCCTGACCATCGAGATCATGACGCCCGCCGACGCCACGGCGTACTCCCTGGAGCGGATCCGCAAGGGAGAGGACACCATCTCGGTCACCGGCAACGTGCTGCGCGACTACAACACCGACCTGTTCCCCATCCTCGAGCTCGGCACCTCGGCCAAGATGCTCTCGATCGTCCCGCTGATGAACGGCGGCGGCCTGTTCGAGACCGGCGCGGGCGGCTCGGCCCCCAAGCACGTGCAGCAGCTGGTCAAGGAGAACTACCTGCGCTGGGACAGCCTCGGCGAGTTCTTCGCGCTGGCCGCCTCGTTCGAGCACCTCGCCGGGTACGCCGACAACCACGGCGCCCAGGTCCTGGCCGACACCCTCGACAAGGCCACCGGCACGTTCCTCGAGAACGACAAGTCGCCGACCCGCAAGCTCGGCGGCATCGACAACCGCGGCTCGCACTTCTACCTGGCGCTCTACTGGGCCCAGGAGCTGGCGGCCCAGACCGAGGACAGCGACCTCGCCGCGGCGTTCAAGCCGCTGGCCGAGACGCTGGCGGCGCACGAGGAGCAGGTCGTCGACGAGCTGATCGCCGTCCAGGGCAGCCCGGCCGACATCGGCGGCTACTACCGCCCCGATGCCGAGAAGGCCGCCGCGGTGATGCGCCCGTCCACGACGTTCAACGAGGCCCTGGCGTCGCTGTGAGTGGGCTGTGAGCGACACCAGGGCTCCCGACGCACCGCGTCCGCCGGACATCGGCCGGCGGACGCTGACGCCGGTGGGCTACGCCATCTGCGCGATCGTGCCGGTCGTGATCGCGGCCCTGGGCTTCACGTTCCTGCACTTCCACTACGACAAGGAACAGCTGGTCGCCGGCGACCGGATCCACATCCTCACCTCGGAATGGACGCCGGCTGACGCGGCCTCGACCGCGCTTGCCAGAGGCGAGCTGACCCTGGGCGACGACGGCTGCCTGCGGCTCGGCACCACGGAGCTGGTCTGGCCGAAGGACTACGAGGCGACCGTGCAGCGTGTCGGGTCGGCTGACCAGATCAAGGTCTACGACCCCGACCGCGACATCGTGGCCCGGAGCAGCCAGACCATCGAGCTCGGCGGTGGTTTCGGCGACGTGGGGGAGTACGCCGGCGAGCCGTGCGCCCCGAGCTCCGGGCAGGCCTTCTTCGTGCAGTCCGAGCCCAAGGTCGTCGACGGGTCCTGATGGGGCACTGACCCGTGGAATAGGTGCCAGCGGGTCGCTGCTCCACCATGGTGACAGTGAGCAGCCCCGCCACCGAGACGCCTGTCGCATCGGACGACACCGGAGCGGCGACCCGCGCCGCCCACTTCCGGCTCGCCGTCATCGCGCTGGCGATGGGCGGCTTCGCGATCGGGACCACGGAGTTCGTGACCATGGGCGTGCTGCCCCAGGTCGCCGACGGCGTGGGCGTGTCGATCCCGGTGGCCGGCCGGGTGATCTCGTCCTACGCGCTCGGCGTGGTCGTGGGCGCCCCGGTGCTGGCCTACTTCGGCGCCAAGCTGCCACGCCGGCAGCTGCTGATCGGCCTGATGGCGGCCTACGCCCTGTTCAACGCGCTCAGCGCACTGGCCCCGAACTACCCGACGCTGATGGTCGCCCGGTTCCTGGACGGGCTGCCGCACGGCGGCTACTTCGGCGTCGCCTCGCTGGTGGCGGCGAGCATGGTCGCCCCCGAGCGGCGCGGCCGCGCCATCGCCCTGGTCCTCATGGGGCTACCGGTCGCCAACGTGGTCGGCGTGCCGGCCGCGACCTGGCTCGGCCAGACCCTGGGCTGGCGGGCGTCGTACTGGGTGGTCGCCGGGCTCGCCGCGGTCACCATCACGATGGTGCTGGCGTTCGTCC
>JAWWPK010000473.1:0-3279 GCA_033854925.1 Nocardioidaceae bacterium
CGTCGCAGGGCGAGGAGATCACGCCCACGGCGCGGACGAGCAGGGTGCGCAGGGTGTCCCGTTCCTCGGCGGTGAGGGCGTGAAGCAGGTTCTCCTCGACATGGCCGAGTCGGGCGTGGGCAAGCGCGAGCTCGTCCTCTCCGGCGGCCGACAGTTCCACGATGTGCCGGCGACGGTCGGCGGGGTCACGGCGACGCGTGATCAGTCCGCGTTCCTCGAGCTCGTTGAGCAGTCCCACGACGTTGCTGGGATCCAGGCTCAGCGCATCCGCGAGACCTTGTTGTCCCGCGGGTCCGTTCTCGCTGAGCAGGTTCAGGGCGACCAGGTGACGTGGGCGCAGGCCGCCGGGGTCCATCGTGGCCTCGGCGGCGCGACGCGACATCCGAGCGAGGTGGTCGAGCAGGGGCAGTAGCTGGTGATCTGTGCCCACCTTGGTCGTGGCCATGGGCAAAGAGTACGTCAAAAACCAGAAGACGGTTTGACACCAATGATTTGTGTTGTACCTTCTATCTATGAGCAACCTTCTACATCTGGACTCGTCCCTGCGACACGAGGGGTCCCGGAGCCGCAAGCTCTCCGCCCACTACGCCGAACGTTGGCTGGCACAGAACCCCAGCGGGAGCATCGTCTACCGCGACCTCGCAGCAGACCCGGTGCCCCACCTCGACCACGTCGCGCTGTTCGCCCAGTACGTCGACCCGTCTGACCGCACCCCCGAGCAGGTGGCGGCGCGAGCACTCGCCGACCGACTGATCGACGAGGTCGTGGCCGCCGACACGGTCCTGATCGCGATGCCGCTGTACAACTTCGGGCCGCCCAGCACCTTCAAGTCGTGGTTCGACCGGATCGTCTCGGCCGACAGAACCGTGGGAAAGCTCGGAGACACGGAGTTCGTGGTCGTCACCGCGCGTGGCGGCGGCTACCGCCCGGGCACGCCGCGGGAGGGCTGGGATCACCGCGAGCCCTGGCTCCGGCACGCGCTGTCCGTCCTGGGCGTCGAGGACGTCGTCTTCATCGACACCGAGCTCACCCTCGCCCGTGAGTCTCCCGCGATGATCCCGCTCGATCTCGGGGATGCCGAGGACCAGAGCCTGGCCGACGCCCTGGAAGCCATCGACAAGCTCGTGGAGGTCTGATGTTCATCGCGGCCGCCATCGTGGTCGGGCTGCTGGCCTCTGCCCTGGTCGCATCCGGCGCGGCAAAGCTGATGAAGAACCCGCAGCTCGTGGAGGGCATGGCGTCGGTCGGCGTCCCGGAGCACAGGCTCTGGTTGCTGGCCTCCGCCGAGATCGCCGGCGCCATCGGCCTGGTCGCCGGCCTGTTCTGGTGGCCCATCGGCGTGGCCGCGGCCATCGGGGTGATCCTCTACTTCGTCGGCGCGTTAGGCGCGCACCTGCGGGTCCGGGACACGGGGTTCGCTCCCGCCCTGGCACTCTTGCTGGTCGGCGCAGCGGCCCTGGGGCTGCGTCTCGCGACCACCTGAGCCAGGCGTCGGAACGTCAACGGCTCGGCCCGCAAGGAGGTGTGGCATGAGCGAGGTCCGCGTCGTGCGCCAGCCGTGAGCGCCACGTCTCCGTGCCGGTCGGACCACGTCTGGGAGCCGGACGACGTTGCGGCTCGCCGGACGGCACCAGCCCGCGAGCCGGCAGGTGTGTCGACCGCGACCGCTGCGACCCCGCGTCGGGTCCGATGGGTCAGCGCCCTCCGGGAGGTGCTGCTGATCGCTCTTCTCTACCTCGCCTACAGCGGCGTACGCCTGCTCGCCGACACACACGTCGCGTCCGCCGTCGACCACGCGAACTCCGTCCTTCATGTCGAGAGGCTCCTCGGACTGGACATCGAACAATTCCTGAACCACCTCACCGCCGAGTCGACCTGGCTCGGCGTGGGGATGTCGTACTGGTACTCCTCCCTGCACTACGTGGTGACGCCCGCCGTCCTGGTCTGGATGTTCTGGCGGCATCGCGACCACTATCCGCGCGTCCGGAGCGCGCTGATCCTGGCCTCGGCCATCGCGCTCGTCGGGTATCTGCTCGTCCCGATGGCTCCGCCCCGACTCATGGCCAACGGGTACGTAGATGTCCTGGCCCAGACTGCGCCCCACGGCTGGTGGTCCGACCACGCGTCGGCCCCGATCGGACTCGACGGCCTCACCAACGAGCTCGCGGCCATGCCCTCCCTGCACGTGGGCTGGGCCATCTGGGTGGCCTGGGCGGTGGCCAGCCACACGGGACGGCGCGGCCGGACACTCGCCATCGCCATGGCCATCGCCTATGCCGTGGGCACCGTCATCGTCGTGATCGGCACCGGCAACCACTGGATGCTCGACGCTGTGGCCGGCGCGCTGCTCATGGCGTTCTCCATCGTCGCGGTGAACGCGACCGGTCGTCGGAGATCCAAGGCTTCCGAGGACGAGCTGCGTGACTTCGCTTAGTCCTGTGGCAGCAGCACCAGCGCGGCTCGAGGATCCGCGCGGTATCGCATCATGAGCTCGCCCGTGGCCGCGTCGATCCGCTGGTGCAGGCCGCTGCGGTACTCGCTGAGCTTTTTCTCCTTGGCGTGGAGGCGCTCCATGACGTCGGCGAGCTCGTCAACGTCCTCGAGGTCGGCGGCCCACAGGATGCACAGCTCGTCGAGGTCGGGAAGGTCGGGGAGTGGCACCGGTGCCGGGACCCGCATCAGCGTCCGCCGCGACCGGCCCGAGCCAGTGTCCCCGAGGACGCGGACGAGATCGGCCAAGCTCAAGGTGTCCTCGGAGATGGTCTGTGCCTCGAGAAGGTCGACACGTCCTTGGAGGAGGCGCCGCCAGTAGGACACCTTGTCCTCCTCGGCGATCAGGGCTGCGCGGTAAGCCCGAAGCTCGGCGAGCCCGAGTCGCGACAGCTCAGGGGCCGACCCGGCGGACTTCACTGGTGGCCGTCGGCAGCCCACAGCTTGTTCAGTACTCATGGAGTCCTCATCCGGCGGCCAGGGAGGCCGTGCTGTCCAACCTACGGGTATCGGAGTGCGGCGGGGCCAGATCGCTGCCCACCCTCAGACGTGGAGATCCGGAGGCAGATGCCGGCAGGGGAGTCGGCTGGCTTCTGCCTCCGGAACGGAAGGCCCGTTGTGAAGGCTCGTGGGGGACCCTTTCTGCAACGTGCTCACCGAGTCTTCGGCCGTCCAGGCGGCTCACTTGAGGGTTGGCCCGAAGTTTCTGGACGAATCTGTGGGCCCTCGTTGCTCCCGAGATAGCCAGCAGGCGGAGCCGCCGATGCTGGCGGCTGGTCCGGCGCCCTC
>JAWWPK010000474.1:0-4578 GCA_033854925.1 Nocardioidaceae bacterium
AAGGTGCCCGAGCAGACGATCAAGGACCTCGAGGCGCGCGGCCACGACTGCGTGGTCGAGCCCGACCTCTCGGCCGACGACCTCGCGTCGCGGATCGCCGGGTTCGACGTGCTGGTGGTGCGCAGCACCAAGGTCAAGCGCGCCGTGTTCGAGGCCGCCGACCGGCTGACCCTGGTGATCCGGGCCGGGGCGGGCACCAACACGATCGACACGGACGCCGCCGCCACCAGCGGCGTCTTCGTCTCCAACGTGCCCGGCCGCAACGCCGCCGCGGTCGCGGAGCTCACCATGGGACTTCTGCTGGCGATCGACCGGCGGATCGCCGACAACGTGGCCGACCTGCGCCGCGGCCACTGGGACAAGAAGCGCTACAGCAAGGCCGGCGGGCTGCTCGGGTCCACGATGGGCATCATCGGCCTCGGCTCGATCGGCCTGGCGGTCGCGGAACGCGCTGCGGCGTTCGGCATCCGGGTCCAGTCGCTCGCCAAGCCGGGTCGTCCGCCGTACGTCGTGACGCGGGCCGAGGAGCTGGACATCACGATGTTCGACTCGATGCGCGAGCTGGTGTCCTCGTCCGACATCGTGAGCCTGCACGTCCCCTCGTGTGAGGACACCAGGCATCTCGTCGACGACGGCTTCCTCGGGCTGATGAAGCCGGGCGCGATCCTGCTCAACACCTCGAGGGGCGACGTGGTCGACGAGGGCGCCCTCCTCAAGGCCCTCGACACCGGCGCGGTGCGCGCCGGCCTGGACGTGTTCGCGGACGAGCCGGGCTCCAGCAAGGGCGCCTGGGACTCGCCCCTGGGCCGGCATCCCGCGGTCGTGGCGACGCACCACATCGGCGCCTCGACGGAGCAGGCGCAACGCGCCATCGCCGCCGGCGTGACCGAGATCGTCGACGCGTTCATGACGGGAGAGCCTCGCCACTGCGTGAACCTCGAGCCCAGCCGGCTCGGGTCGATCACCCTGATGATCCGCCACCTCGACCGCGTCGGCGTGCTCGCCCAGGTCCTCGACCGGCTCAGCACCGCGGGGCTCAACGTCGAACACATGCAGAACCGCATCTTCCGGGGCGGCGAGGCCGCGGTCGCGTCCATCGACGTGGCGGGCAAGGCTTCCGAGGAGCTGCTGGCGGCCCTCCGCGACGTCCCCGACGTCCTGAGTGTGTCCGAGGTGACGCTCCCCCCGGACGCCGAGTCTGGCGCGTGAGGGACATCCGTCCTTTTCCGGCGCGCGTCGTCCGTCCGGGGTGGGCCCGGCGGCTGGTCAGCGGGCTGTCCGAGCTGCCCGAGGACACCGGCACGCTGCCACCCGTGGCGCCGGTCGACCCTGCGGCGTACGACGAGTCGGAAGCCGCGCTCTACGTCTACCGGCAGGAACGCGGTGACCTCTCCAGCACCGGAGTGGTGTGTGACGTCGCGGTGCGGGCGTTCGTGGGCGGCCAGGTGCGTGGGCACGAGGCCGTGCAGACCCAGCGCGTCGAGAGCCTGGTCCGCCACCACGAGACGGACGCCCCGCCGGCACTGGTGGCGCTGCTGCACCACGCGGGGCCGGCGTACGCCCGCACGCTTGACGAGGTGTGCAGCACGCCGCCGATCCTGGACTTCGCGGGTCCCAGCGGCCTGCGCCAGACGGTCTGGCGGGTGCCCTCGGGAGCCGCGACCGCGAGCCTCGCCGACGAGCTGGCCGGGTCGGACCACTACATCGCCGACGGCCACCACCGGGTCGCCGCCACCCTCGCCGCGTGGCGCCGGGCCGGCGAACCTGCCGACGCCGGCGTCCTCTGCGTCATCCACCCCATGGGCGGCCTCCGGCTGTCCGCCTTCCACCGGCGGGTGATCGGGCCCGTGGACCTCGGCCCACTCCTGGACCTGCTCGCGCCCGCCTTCGGGGTGACGCACGCAGCCACACCGCCGCCCCCGCCACCAGGATCTTTCGGCCTGTACGCCGACAGCCGCTGGTACGACGTGACACCCCTCCACGCCGCTGCGGGACTCGACGTCCAGCTCCTCCAGGCGCAGGTCCTCGACCACCTGCCGCAGACCGTCGAGATCGCGCCTGCGAAGACCCCCGTCGACGAGCTGACCCGCCGGTGCGACGCCGATGGCGGCGTGCTGTTCACGCTCGCACCACCACCGCTGGAGACGCTCACCAGGCTGGCGGACGCCCACGAGGTGATGCCGCCGAAGACGACGTACTTCGAGCCCAAGCCCTGCGCCGGGATCTTCCTGCGCCCCTAGTCAGGGAGTCACCGAGCCCCCGTCATCGCCTCGGCGTTGTTCCCCGACAGCCGCTGCGCGAGGTAGATCGGGATCGCTGAGAACAGCACGAGCGCGGCGGCGACACAGTTGACGATCGGGGCCTGGTTGGGGCGGAACAGGTTCTGGAAGATCCAGATCGGCAACGTGCGGTCGGTCGCCGACGCCGTGAACTGGGTGACCACGATCTCGTCGAAGGAGAGCCCGAAGGAGAGCAGGGCGCCGGCCAGCAGCGCCGAGCGCAACATCGGCAGCGTGATCAGGCGGAACGTCGTGAAGGGGCCGGCGCCGAGGTCCATCGAGGCCTGCTCGAAGTTGCCGCCGAGCCGCTGGAAGCGCGCCTGCACGTTGTTGAACACGGTCACGATGCAGAACGTCGCGTGCGCGATCACGATCGTCCACAGCGAGAGCTGGATGCCGAGGATGGTGCGGAAGCCGTTCTGGAACGCGAGTCCGGTGACGATGCCGGGCAGTGCGATCGGCAGGATGATGAGCAACGAGACCACGTTGCGGCCGAAGAACCGCGTACGCCGCAGCCCCATCGCCGCGAGCGTGCCCAGCACCAGCGCGATCACCGTCGCCGCGATCGCGACCCGGACCGACGTCCACAGCGCGTCGCGGGCTCCCTGGCTGTGCCAGGCCAGCGACCACCAGTGCGTGGTGTAGCCGGGCGGCGGCCAGCCGAAGGTCCGGTCGGTGTTGAACGAGTTGAGCAGCACCAGCAGCAGCGGCACGTAGATGATCACGAGCACGACGACGGTGATCACCGTGAGCGAGACGCGAAGACCTCCGGGCAGTCTCATGGGAAGCGCCGCATCAGAGCTGTTCCAGCGCGCCGGTCCGGCGTACGGCGGCGAGGTAGGCCAGCATCACGACGATCGGGATCGTCGCGACCGCGGCCGCGAAGGGCAGGTTGTTGGCGGCGCCCTGGTTGTCGTAGACGACGTTGCCGAGCAGCTGGCTGGTGCCGCCGACGATCTTGACCGCGATGTAGTCACCCATCGACAGCGAGAAGGTGAAGATCGACCCGGCCACGAATGCCGGGAACACCATCGGCAGCACCACCCGCCGCAGCGTCGTCAGCGACCCGGCGCCGAGGTCGGCCGAGGCCTCGAACAGCGAGTCCGGGACCCGCTCCAGGCCGGCGTAGATCGGCAGGATCATGTAGGGCAGCCAGAGGTAGGCCAGCGTCATCGTGGTGGCGACGAGGCCGTAGCCCGGCGTCCCGAGCCCGAACGGCGACGCGATCGACTCGACCAGGCCGTTCGACGAGAGCATCCCGCGCCAGGCGTAGGCCTTCACGAGGTACGACGCCCACAGCGGCATCAGCACCGCGATCACCAGCAGCCGCTGCGAGCGTGGCGAGGCCACCTTCGCCATGAACAGCGCGATCGGGAACGCCAGCACCGCGTCGACCACGGTGACCAGCAGCGCGATGCCGATCGTGCGCAGCGCGATCGTCCGGTAGACCTGGATCGTCAACAGGTCGTGGAAGTTGTCGAGCGTCCAGGCCCGCTCGATGTTGCCCGTGAAGTCGTTCTGGGTCCACAGCGCGGTGATCAGCAGCGCCGCCAGGGCCCCCAGGTAGGCCACTCCCAGCCACAGCATCGGTGGCGTCAGGAGCAGGCCCACCCGGAGACCCGGGCGACGGCTGAGAGCACTCATGGCTGCGTTGTTCTCCAGGGATCAGCCCATGATCTCCGTCCAGGCCGTCGTCCAGTCGCCGTAGTCGGTGCACGTCACGTCCGTGCGCCCGTCCAGGCACTGCGCGATCGGCGTGGTCCAGTAGTGGATCTGGGCCGCGTAGTCCGCGTCCTCGGCGTGGTAGGTGTCGCAGAACGTCTTGTCAGCCGTGAGCGCGCACGCCTTCGGGTTGGCCGGGGCCTCACCGAAGTACTCCGCCACCGCGGCCTGAGCGGGCGGGCTGGCGATGTAGTCCATCCACGCGTAGCCGCAGTTCGGGTTCTTGGCCTTGGAGCTGATCATCCAGGTGTCCGACCAGCCCGTGGAGCCCTCCGCGGGCAGGAACGCCTCAACCGGGGCGCCCTCGCTCTGTGCGAGCGAGGCGATGACCTGCCACGTGGTGCCGATCTCGGTGTCTCCGGTCTTGAAGGCCTGGATCTCCTTGAGGTAGTCCGACCAGTACTCCGAGACGTTCGCCTTCTGCTTCTTGAGCACGTCGACCGCGGCAGCCAGCTGGTCCTTGTCGAGGGCGTACGGGTCCTTGATCCCGAGGTCCGGCTTGGTGTTCATCAGGTAGAGCGCGGCGTCGGCGATGTAGATCGGCGAGTCGTACGCCGTCACCTTGCCGGCGTACTGC
>JAWWPK010000475.1:0-6981 GCA_033854925.1 Nocardioidaceae bacterium
TGATCGGCGACCTCGAGGCGTCGGTCCGCATCCTCGGCGTCTCGATGGACGCGGCAACCGCCAACATCGCCGAGATGCTCGGCGCGCTCGACACGCTGCGTGCGCACACCGCGGAGTCGCTGGGCGACGCCACCGCCCCGATGACCGACCCGCCGCGGCACGCCGAGGAGGCCCCTGCAGACTCCGCCGAGCCGGCAGCAGTTGCCGAGGACTCCGCCGGTGACGACCAGGACGCCGAGGACGACGCCGGCGAGGAGGACGACGCCGACGACGAGGAGGACGACACCGACGGTCCGGCTTCCAGCCGGCCGGGCCACCTCGTGGACGTGCTCGCCGACCTCGACGGCCGGGGAGTGGTCGACGACGACGCGGACCGCCCGCTGACCGCGACCGAGGCGTTCCTGCAGTCCGCTCAGATCGACCACGGCGACCCGCCGCTGCCTCCGATGGACGACGGCGAGGTGGGCGCCCGCTACGCACGCGAGGCCATGCGCGCCACGGCGCGGGCCCGGGCCCGCAAGGATGAGGAGACCCTCGAGGTCCTTCCCGAGCGCGACCAGGGATACGCCTCCAGCCGCAACGGCAGGTCCAGCCCCGACGAGCGCGCGACGACGGATGACCAGGGCGACTCGGATGGCGAAGACGCCGAGGCGTCGGGCAAGCCGCTGGGGTGGCTGTTCCGATCCTCGTCCTAGCGTGCCGCGATGGCGGGGCTGACTGACGAGGTGAGCGTCCCGCCGGTGTCACCGCGCCCCGAGTCCCACCCGGTCCCGGTGACCCGGCCGCCCGGCCGGCTCGTCTTCCTGCTGCCGCTCCCGGTGGCGGCCGCCGCCGGCCTCGGGGCCGGCGCGTCGCCACACGTGGCGTTGGTCGCGCTGGCGGCAGTGGTCTCGGCCGCGGTCCTGGTCACCCGGGTCGAGTGGGCGGCGCTCGCGGTGATCGGCACGGGGGTCTTCGAGGGCTACCTCTCTCTCATCTCACCCTGGGCGACCGAATGGTTGGCCGCGGTGCTCCTGGTCGCCTGGGCGGTTCGGCGGGCGGAGGGCCGGCTGCACGACCAACGTCTGGTCGGGGCGGCCCTCCCGGTCGTCCTGCTCGCCAACGCGGTCCTGATCGCCTTCGTGTTGCACCCCAACGGCGTCGCCGGTCTCCACGTCTGCGCGAAGTACGCCGAGCTGTCCATCGTGATGCTGGTCCTGGCCGACGTCCTGTGCGGACCGCTGCCGCCGCGCCGCGCAGCCCGCGTCTACGTGCTGGCGTGTGTCGCCGCGTCGCTGTGCGGGATCGTCACCGCCGTAGTCTCCGACCGGCACCGGGTGGTCGGTCCGGTGTCGAACGTCGACACGCTCGCCTTCTTCATCATCGCCGCGCTCCCGCTGGTCGGGACCGTCCGCACCCGTCTCGACCAGTCGATCTGGCGGGTGTGGGCCTACGCCGGCGTTCTCCTGGTCGCCGGGGTCGGCACCCAGTCCAGGGCGGCCTTCGTCGCCCTGACCGGAATGACCCTGATCGCCGTGCTCACCGGGCTCCTGGCGCCGCGTCACGCCGGGGCCCTGCTGGCCGTCGTCATCACCGGCGTGGCGCTCGTCATCGCCGCCCTGCCGCTGCCCATCGGCCAGGCCATCGCCGACCCGCAGCGCTACTCCGAGAGCAACATCACCCAGCGGAACGACGTGCGCCGTGAAGCGGTGCAGATGACGAAGGCGAGCCCGGTGGTCGGGCTCGGTCCGGGAGCGTTCGCGCTGTTCCACCAGGACTACCTCAAGGACGGCGGCCGCTACCGCCAGCGAAACCTCGACAACCCTTACAGCACCATCCTCGACGCCTCGGCCGAGCTCGGCCTGCTCGGCCTCCTGGCGCTGTACGCCGTGTGGATGGTGCCGGCTGCCGCCGCCCGACGACGCTGGCGCCGCGACCGCGACCGCTCCCGCCTCGCCGCCGTCGCCCTGCTCGCCCTCGCGGGCCTCCTGACCGCCTCGGTGCTGGAGTCCGAGCAGTTCGTCCTCCCGCTGTGGTTCCTGGCGGCGATGACGTTCGCTCTGGGCCGTACTGGCCGCGCCCGGCACCCGTTCTTCGCGGCCGACCCGGACGACAGCTCGTCTGGACAGGTGGTGGTCAGATCGTGATTTTGCGGCGCCCGGGGCCGATCGTCGGAAACATGGCCTTCACGATCAGGTGTTTCAGGGGGGTCTGGGCACCGGTCGTCTGAGCAATACGTGGGGACATCGATGGACGTGCGCGACGTGGGGGTGGCGCTCTGGCGCCAGCGACCGCTCGTCGTGCTGATCCTGGTGATCACCGGCAGCGCAGTCGCAGCCGGGATCTTCCTTGCCCCGAAGTCGTACGCCGCAACGGCGACTATCAGCGCCGCGGAGGCGCCGGGCGCGACCGCGAGCGACGATCCCGACGCGTTGCGGGCGACCCTGGCGGAGCTCGCCAACTCCCGGGGGGTGGTCGACGAGGTCCGCGACCGGATCCCGACCGACCGGAGCGTGACGGAGCTGCGTCGCTCGATCCAGGGCGACTGGGTCCGGGGCACGATCCTCGTGGACGTCACCGTCGAGGATCGTGACCCGGACACCGCTGCGGCGATCGCCAACACCGTGGCCGCCGTCCTGGTCGACGGTGACGTGGTCGCGACGGTCGCCGGCCCGACCCTGGACCGGTCGCTGGTGCTGACCACCAGCGACCCTGCGCAGGTCCCGGACACCTTCAGCAGTCCGGACCTGCCGTTGTCGCTGGGTCTCGGGCTGCTGCTGGCGCTCGGTCTGGCGACGTCCGCAGCGGTCTGGCGCGACCGGCGTACGCACACCGTGGACGATGCCGCCGCGGTCGAGGTCGCCGCCACCGCTCCACTGCTGGCCCACCTGACTCCGCCCAAGGACCTGACGTCGATGCCGGCCCTGCACCCGGGGACCGCGGAGGCCGACCTGTTCCGTCACCTCCGGCTCGCCCTCGAGGCTCAGGCCGACGCGGGTTCGCCACGCGTGGTGATCGCCGGCATCACCAACGGCGACGTGCACGTCTGGATCGGCGCCAACGTCGCGCTCGCCCTGGCCGGCACCGGCCGCCGGGTCTTGCTGGTCGACGGGCGGATGGGCGACCGGTTCGGCACCCCGGTCGAGGACGCACCCGACACGCCGGGCCTCTACGACGTCATGCTCGGCGCCGACCTCGAGACCGCGATGAGCCCCGGACCCGTGGATCTGCTGGAGGTGCTGCCGGCAGGGACGTACGGCGACGCCAAGGTCCCCGACCTCATCGCGCAACGGTTCGTGACCGTGATGGAGTCCGCCGCGACCGAGTTCGACCACGTCGTGGTGATCGGGCCCCCGCTCGACATCTGCGAGGACTCGCGGGCGATGGCGATGAACAGCTCGATCGTGCTCGCCCTGGTCGAGGGCTCGGTGTCGGCGAACGCGTTGCGCCAGCACGCCGACCGCATCCGGGCGGCGGGCGCGCGGCTGCTCGGCGTGGTGCTGGTCGCGAAACGGAACGAGCGGAACGAGCGGAACGAGCGGAACGCGGCCTGATGTCCCCCAGGGAACAGGAGATCCAGACCAACCGCCGCCTGCACGTGCTGCACGTGTCAGTGCCGACGTCCGGGGGCGTGGCCACCGTGGCCAGCGGCTACATCCGCGACCAGGTCGAGCGCGGCTGGAACGTCACTGTGGCCTGCCCGTCGCGCGGCGACCTGGGGTATGCCGCCCGTGAGACCGGTGCCCGGGTCAGGTGGTGGCGTGCTGACTCCCACGACAGCACGCTGCCCGGCGCGGTGGTGCGGCTGAACCGGATCGTCAACGAGATCGGGCCCGACGTCGTGCACCTGCACAGCGGCAAGGCGGGCCTGGCCGGCCGGCTGGTGGTGCGGGACCGGATCCCGACCGTGTTCCAGCCGCACGCCTGGTCCTTCCTCGCTCCGCGCAGCGGAGTCCAGGGAGTCTCGCTGCGCTGGGAGCGGTACGCCGCGCGCTGGGCCACCGAGCTGGTCTGCGTGAGCACGACCGAGCGGCAGCTGGGCGAGAGCCTGAGCATCCACGCCCCGACGACGGTGATCCCCAACGGCATCGACCTGGCTGAGTTCCGACCGGCCGGGGCCCGCGACCGGATCGTCGCGCGCAAGCTGCTGGGGCTCGACGACGTACCGACCGTGCTCTGTGTCGGTGCGCTGATGGTGCAGAAGGGCCAGCAGGACCTGCTCACCGTCTGGCCGGCGGTCCGGGCCCGGGTGCCCGAGGCGCAGCTGCTCCTGGTCGGCGACGGCCCCGACCGCCGGGCCCTGGAGCGGCTGGCCGTTGGGGTCGCGGGCGTGACGTTCGCAGGGGCGCGCACCGACGTCCCGCACTGGATGGCGGCCGCGGACGTGATCGTGGTCCCGTCCCGCTGGGAGGGCATGGCGCTGGTGCCTCTGGAGGCGATGGCCTGCGCGCGCAGCGTGGTCGCCACCGACGTCAACGGCGTCGTCGACAGCGTCCCGCCCGACGCTGGTGCCATCGTGATGCTCGACGACCCGGACGCGCTGGTCGAGGCAGTGGTCGAGCGGCTCGAGGACCCGGCACTCGCCCAGGAGGAGGGCTGGAACGGCCGGTCCCACGTCGAGTCGCACCACGACGTGACGACGTCAGCTCGCGAGCTGGCCCGCGTCTACCTGCGCCTGGTCGGCGCGCGCCGGGGGCGCTGACTCCACAGGCGTGTCGCCGGCCACGCCGCCGGCGTACCGGACCCTGCGCAGCAGCGCCCACACCAGCTCCGGGAGCACGGCGAGGCGGGTGTGGCGCATCAGCTGCCCGACCGGCCCGATCCGGCCCGAGATGGCCACCGAGAACGTCGTTCCGGGGCGAGCCACCGACCGCGCCCGGCGGGTGCGGAAGCGTGGCACCGTCACCGCTCGGCCGCGCCCGTCGACCCGTGGCTCGCGGACCAGCACGCCACCGGTCTCGACCCTGACGAGGACGGCCAGCAGCGCGAAGACGGGGATCAGGGCCAGCAGCGTGACCAGGGCGACGAGCACCTCGACCAGCCGCTTGAACGCCCGCACCGGGAGCCACGAGCCCCGGCGGTACAGGTGTGCGACGGGGATGCCTTCGACCAGCTCGCGGGGATGCCGGGAGTGCGCCTTCACCTGCGGGAACCAGGCAGGTACGGCGTAGACGTCGGCGCGCGTCGCGAGCAGCCCCTCGACGGCAGCGGTCTCCTCGTCGCCGGTCGGCCCGGAGAGTGCGACCACGACCGCGTCGACGTGGGTCTCGGTCATCGACCGGGGCAGGCCGGTGACGGGCCCGAGCAGGGCGAGGGGGAGCCCGCGGGCCTGGTCGAGGGGACTGGCCGTGCCGGTGCCGACGAAGCCGACCGGCAGGAGTCCCAGCTCTGGTCGGGTGAGCAGGGTCAGCGCGAGCCGCCGGGCGGTCGTCCCGGTGCCGACGACCAGCACCCGCCTCCGAAGCCGCCCGCTGCGGCGCAGCAGGTGCGTGCCGGCATAGACCAGGGTGTGCGCAAGCACCAGGCAGGCGAGCGCAAGGACACCGAACACGGCTCTGACCGAGCCGGCGCCGACCAGGACCGCGGTCGCAGCGGCCGCGGCCACGAACAGGCCGGACAGGTCGTCCACGATCGAGAGCACCACCCGGGGCCGGTGCAGGTCCGCGGCCCGAGCGACCAGGACGGCGACGACAGCAGCGACGACCACGGTCGCTGGCGGGTCGTCGGTCGCCACCAGGCCCGCTGCGACCACGGCGGCGGCGTCCGCGAGGGTCAACACCGGTCCGATCGTGCCGAGCCACGGCATTCGTCGGCGCACGCGTGCAACCACAGACCGTCCCCCGGACCTGCTGTGCGGGCGCACCCCCCTTTGACTGCGCCGCTGGGGCCATCCAACCGCTGCGGGTCCGGGTTGTCCATGTGGCGTTGACCGGTCGGTCACCATTTGAGCGTGACGACTGTCCCGCTGCCGCCCGGCGTGCTCGCCTTCGCCGAGCGCGGCCCGGACTGGGCGGCGTTCGTCGAGCGGCTGCCGCGGCTGGTCGGCGAGGTGACCGAGGAATGGGGCCTGGCCGTCGATGGCGAGCCGACCCACGGGTTCTGCGCGCTGGTGGTCCCGGTCCGACAGGACGGCACACCGGCCGTGCTCAAGCTCAGCTTCCCCGACGACGAGGGGGAGCACGAGGCACTCGCCCTGCAGCGCTGGGGTGGCCACGGCGCGGTGCGGCTGCTCGCGGCAGACCCGCACCGCGGCGCCCTGCTGCTCGAGCGCCTGCACCCCACGGACCTCACCTCGATCGACGTCCTGCGTGCGTGCGAGGTGGTCGCTGAGAGGTACGCCCGGATCCATGTGCCGGCGCCGCCTCAGCTGCGAGCACTCACGTTGTACGTGGGGCGTTGGACCGAGCAGCTGGCCGTGCTGCCCCGCAGCTCGCCGGTGCCGCACCGGCTGGTACAGCAGGCGGTCTCACTCGGGCGGGACCTCGTGGCCGACGAGGCCAGCGTCGGCGTGCTGATCCACGCGGACCTGCACTACGAGAACGTGCTCGCGGCCGACCGGGAGCCGTGGCTGGTCATCGATCCCAAGCCGGTCAGCGGCGATCCGCACTACGAGGTCGCGCCGATGCTCTGGAACCGCTGGGACGAGGCTGTTGCTTCCGGTGACGTGCGGACCGCCGTGCGGCGCCGGTTCCACACGCTGGTCGACGCGGCCCACCTCGACGAAGAACGCGCCCGGGACTGGGCGGTGGTGCGGATGCTGCACAACGTGCTCTGGGAGCTCGAAGACAATCCTGACTCGCCCGACGACGACTACTTGACCATGTGCATCGCGATCGCCAAGGCCGTGCAGGACTGATGAATGTGGTTGCGGGGCCGGGGATGATGGAGGGGTGAGCGAGGGCGTGCTGCGGTCGGTCAACGTCGGTAGGCCGCGCGAGGCAGCGTGGGCCGAGATCGGGCGGACGTCGATAGACAAGACGCCGGTCGTCGGCCCGGTCGAGG
>JAWWPK010000476.1:0-2686 GCA_033854925.1 Nocardioidaceae bacterium
TCGCCGCCCGGCTCCGGGACGCCTCCCTGCACGCGGCGCGCGGGACCGAGCGTGAGCGCAGCCACGTGCACGCCGTGGTTCAGCACGTCGCCGGCGACTCCCGGCCGCTGGTGGCGCACGTGGCCGCGTACCCGCTGGATGCCCTGCTCCTGACCACGGCGGTGCCGACGATCGCGTTCGCCGGCGTGACCGAGGTGCCCGAGGAGGCGTGGTCGATCGTGGAGCAGGCCACACCCGCCTATGGAGACGACTGGTGGTTCGCCGGGCTGCTCGCCTTCGTCCGCCAGGAGCAGGGCCGCTTCGACGAGGCGATGACCCTCAGCTGCCGCTCGCTCGCCATCGAGCCTGGCGCAGGGCACTCCGCGCACGCGCGGGCCCACGCTCACTACGAGACCGGCGACCACGTCGCGGGGCTGGCCTGGATGGACCACTGGGTGACGGCGGATGGCGCCTCGATCGACAGCATCAGCCACTTCGCCTGGCACGCGGCCCTGCACGAGCTCTCATTGGGAGATCTCGCCGCCGTGCGCCGTCGCTACGACGAGCAGCTTCGTCCCGAGCACGGGCTCGGCTGCCGGGCACTGGTCGACACGGGCTCGCTGCTGTTCCGCTGGGCGCTGACTCCGGACGCCGTCGACGTCCCCGGACTCGACCAGGTCGCCGCCCTCGCCGGTCGGCACGTCCTCGAGCGTCCAGCGACGGTGTTCCTGGCCATGCACAGCGCGGTCACGCTGCTGGCCCTGGACGACCGGGCCGGCCTCGACCGGCTGGCGCGCTACGCCGCGTCGCACGCCCACCCCACCCAGCGCGAGGTCGTCGCTCCGCTGGCCCGGGCCCTGGGCCAGCTCGCCGCGGGCCGCTACTGCGAGGCCGCCGACGCGCTGGCGGCGCTGGCCGGCCCCAGCCGAAGGCTCGGTGGCTCCGACGCGCAGCGCGAGATCCTGGAGGAGACCCGGATCGCCGCGCTGGTGCGGGCCGACCGGCTGGACGAGGCGCGCGAGCTGCTCGACGCCCGACTGGACCGGAGGCACTCGCCGCGCGACCGCCGGTGGCGTGACACGTGCCCGGAGCAGGTTCTCGCCGGCTGACCCTCGGCCCCTAAGAGAACTCTCATCGTAGATGAGGACTTCCTCATCGGATTTCGCCCCTGCACCCACCCCGCCGGGCTTTATCGTCGTGACTCCCCCACACCGAGGAGCCACCCATGGACACCCGAGCTACCACCCGCCGTACCATCGCCGCGCTGGCGGCCTGCGCCTTCGGCATCGCCGCCCCGCTGACGACCGTCTCTCTTGCGCACGCCGCAGTGCACGGTCACGGCATCTCGCACAGCCGCGACTCGGACGGCGACAAGATGCCCAACCGCTGGGAGACCCGGCACCACCTCGACGCCCACAAGGCCAACGCGCAGAAGGACGCCGACCGGGACGGGCTCGTCAACCTGAGCGAGTTCCGTGACGGCACCGACCCGCAGGACGCCGACACCGACGACGACGGCGTCGAGGACGGCCAGGACGACGCTGCAGACTGCTCGACCGACCAGAGCGACGACCAGGGCGACGACCAGGGCGACGACCAGGGCGACGACTCGGCCGGTTCGCAGGACGACGGCGCAGACGACTGCAGCGACAGCACCGAGGCGGACGACGCCGACGACGACGCCGACGACTCAGCGAGCCGGGTCAGGCAAGGCTGATCGAGTCGCCTGAGACTGTGATCTTCTCCTCGGCCAGCGGGAACGTGGCCGGGCCGGTCACGACCGAGCCGTCCTCGATGGAGTACTGGCTGCCGTGGCAGCCGCAGTTGATCGTGCCGCCGGAGACGTCGGAGACGATGCAGCCCTGATGGCTGCAGACCGCGGTGAAGCACTTGAACTGACCCGCGCTGGGCTGGGTGACCACGACCTCCTGGTCCGCGAAGATCGAGCCACCGCCGACCTCGACGTCAGAGGTGGGGGTCAGCTCCCCGCCGGCACCGCCACCGCCGGTGGCGGTGCCGGACGCGTTCGGGGACGAGCCGCCGGCCGGGTCGGCTGCGGTATTGGGATCGCTGCTGCCGCAGGCGGCCAGGAGTGGCACGCCGACACCGGCGGCAGCGAGGCCGCCCAGGGTGCGACGGGAGATCTTGTCGGTGGTCATGACGGCGGGTTCCTCGCAGAGTCGAGTCGAACGGGTCGTTGAAGTTGACACTACCTACGCTGCATGCGTCGCACATGAAGATCCGGTGTGAGTTCGGTGAGAGCCATCTCATGAACGACCGAACCGCCCGAAAGGTTCACTCAGGCGGACTTGCGGGCGCTGCGCTTGACCGGAGCCTTCCTGGCCGCCGCCTTCTTGGCGGGCGCCTTGGCGGCCGCCCGCTTGCGGGCCGGCTGCTTGGCCTCGCGGCCGTTGAGTAGTGGCTTGAGGAACGCTCCGGTGAAGCTCTCTGGGTTGTCCGCGACCTGCTCGGGCGTGCCTTCCGCGATCACCAGCCCGCCTCGCGAGCCGCCCTCGGGACCCATGTCGACCAGCCAGTCGGCGGTCTTGATGACGTCGAGGTTGTGCTCGATGACCAGCACGGTGTTGCCCTGGTCGACCAGCCGGCCGAGCACCAGCAGCAGCTTGCGGATGTCCTCGAAGTGCAGGCCGGTGGTCGGCTCGTCGAGGACGTAGACGGTGCGGCCGGTGGAGCGCTTCTGCAGCTC
>JAWWPK010000477.1:0-6812 GCA_033854925.1 Nocardioidaceae bacterium
GCGGTTCACCGACCGGACCTCGCGCAGCACCCGCGTGAAGCTGACGACCGACGGCATCCTGCTCGCCGAGCTGCAGCGCGACCGGCAGCTGCGCCGCTACGACACGATCATCATCGACGAGGCGCACGAGCGGTCGCTCAACATCGACTTCCTGCTCGGGTACCTCAAGACGCTGCTGCCGCGCCGGCCCGACCTCAAGCTGATCATCACCAGCGCGACCATCGACGTGGAGCGGTTCGCGGAGCACTTCGACGCCCCGGTGGTCGAGGTGTCGGGGCGGACGTACCCGGTCGACGTCCGCTACCGGCCGCTGGTCGAGCTTCCCGAGGCAGACGAGGAGGGGGAGCCGATCGTCCGTGACCAGACCGAGGCGATCGTGGACGCCGTGCGCGAGCTGAGCGCTGAAGGACCGGGCGACGTCTTGGTGTTCCTGCCGGGCGAGCGGGAGATCCGCGACACCGCGGACGCGTTGGCCGACACCCCGCGGACCGAGATCGTGCCGCTCTACTCGCGGCTCTCTGCGGCCGAGCAGCACAGGGTCTTCGCCCAGCACACCGGCCGCCGCGTGGTCCTGGCAACCAACGTCGCGGAGACCTCGCTCACCGTGCCCGGCATCCGGTACGTCGTCGACACCGGCGTCGCGCGGATCAGCCGCTACTCGGTGCGCACCAAGGTGCAGCGGCTGCCCGTCGAGGCGATCAGCCAGGCCTCGGCCAACCAGCGCTCCGGCCGCTGTGGCCGGCTCGGGCCGGGCATCGCGATCCGGCTCTACTCCGAGGAGGACTTCGAGGGCCGTCCGGAGTTCCCCGATCCCGAGATCCTGCGGACCACCCTGGCCAGCGTCATCCTGCAGATGGCCTCGCTCGGGCTGGGCGAGATGGCGAAGTTCCCGTTCGTGGAGCCGCCGGACCGGCGCAACGTGTCCGCCGGTGTCCAGCTGCTCGAGGAGCTGGGAGCGCTGAGCGACGGGAAGCTGACCAAGGTGGGCCGGCGGCTGGCCCGGCTGCCGATCGACCCTCGTCTGGCGCGGATGGTGCTGGAGGCCGAGCACCGGGGCTGCGTCCGCGAGGTGATCGTGATCGCCGCCGCTCTCTCGCTCCAGGACCCGCGGGAGCGTCCGGCCGACTTCCAGGCCCAGGCCGACCAGCAGCACGCGCGGTTCAAGGCCGAGGGCAGCGACTTCCTCACCTGGCTCAACCTGTGGCGCTACGTCAAGGAGCAGCAGCGCGAGCTGTCGTCGTCGGCGTTCCGGCGGATGTGCAAGCGGGAGTTCCTCAACTGGCTGCGGGTCCGCGAATGGCAGGACTTCGAGTCGCAGCTGCGCCAGGTCTGCAAGGAGATGGAGATCCGGCTCGGCCCGCCCGCCGACCTGCCTGATGCCGACGGCATCCACCAGTCCCTGCTGGCCGGGCTGCTCTCGCACATCGGGCTGCTTGACGAGCGCGACAAGGAGAAGGTGGGCGGTCGGCGCCCGATGCGCGAATACCTCGGCGCCCGCGGCGCCAGGTTCGCGATCTTCCCGGGCAGCGGGCTGGCCCGCAAGAACCCCCAGTTCCTGATGGCCGGCGAGCTGGTCGAGACCTCGCGGCTGTGGGCCCGGCAGAACGCCGCGATCAAGCCGGAGTGGGCCGAGGAGCTGGGCGAGCACCTGGTGATGCGCAGCTACTCCGAGCCGCACTGGTCGAAGAAGCGGGCCTCGGTGATGGCCAACGAACGGGTCACGCTCTACGGCGTACCGCTGGTCGCCGACCGCCCCGTGGCCTTCGGCAAGGTCGACGTCGAGCTGTCCCGCGAGCTGTTCATCCGGCACGCCCTGGTCTACGGCGAGTGGAACAGCCGGCACCGCTTCCTCGACACCAACCGGCGGTTGCTCGAGGAGGCCGAGGAGCTCGAGCACCGGGCCAGGCGCCGGGACATCGTCGTGGACGAGGAGACCCTCTTCGACTTCTACGACGCGCGCGTGGGCGCCGACGTCGTGAGCGGGGCGCACTTCGACCAGTGGTGGAAGCAGGAGCGCCGAGAGCGGCCCGAGCTGCTCACCTTCGACCCCGCGATGCTCACCCACGACACCGCCGAGGCGGTCACCGAAGCCGACTACCCCGAGGAGTGGGACAGCGGCGACGAGGGGCTGACCTTCCCGATCAGCTACCACTTCGAGCCGGGCGCGGACGCGGACGGGCTCACGATCGACGTACCGGTCGCCACGCTGAACCGGGTCGAGGCAGACGACTTCTCGTGGAACGTGCCCGGCCTCCGCGAGGAGCTGGTCACCAGCCTGATCCGGTCCCTGCCGAAGAGCCTGCGGGTCTCGTTCGTGCCGGCACCCAACAAGGCGAGGGAGTTCCTGGCCTCGGTGCCGGCCGGTGAGGAGCCGCTGCTCGACGCGCTGGAGCGGTGGATGCGCTCGACCACCGGCGTCGTCGTGCCCCGCGAGGCGTGGGACTGGTCGAAGGTCGCCCCGCACCTGGTCCCGACGTACCGCGTGGTCGACGACGGCGGCAGCGAGCAGGCGCGCGGCAAGGACCTCGAGGCGCTCAAGGCGCCGCTGCGGCCGCAGTTCGAGCAGGCCATGGAGGAGGTCGCGACCGACAGCGGCCTGGCGCGCAGCGGTGAGACGTCGTGGGTGTTCGGGACCATCGAGGAGTCCGCGACCCTCACCCGGGCCGGGCACCGGGTCACGGTGTTCCCGGCAGTGGTCGACGAAGGGGCGACCGTGGGGCTCGGCGTCTTCGGCTCCACCGACGAGGCCGAGGCGCGGCACCGGCTCGGCGTACGCCGGCTGCTGCTGCTCGCGCTCGACCTGCCCTCGGATGCCACCCTCATGGACGGGCTCTCGACCGTGGAGCGGCTCGGGCTGGCCGGGACGCCGTACGGCGCGGTCGCCGGGGTCCTGGCCGACGTCCGGGCCGCGGTGGTGCAGGGGCTGGTGGACGCGGCGCCTCCGGTGCGCTCGCAGGAGGCGTACGACGCGCTGCTGGCCAGCGCGCGGGCCTCGGCGCCGGACGCGGTCCCGACCCTGCTGGCCGAGCTGCTGCGGGTGCTCGACGGCTGGCGCAGCGCCGACAAGGTGCTCAGCGGCCGCGCGGAGATGACGTTGCTGCCGGCCCTCTCCGACATGAAGGCGCAGCTGGAGCGGCTGGTGCACGCCGGCTTCGTCGCCGAGGCCGGGCCGGAGCAGCTGCGCCGCTACCCGACCTACCTGCGGGCGCTGTCGCTGCGGAGGGCCGCGCTCGACCAGGGCGGCGCCGCGGTCAACCGCGACCGCGCGCTGATGGACCGGGTCGCCGAGCTGCAGGAGTCGTATCTCCACCAGGTGGCCGCGCTGCCCGAGGAGCGACCGCCCGGCGAGCGGCTGCGGCGGGCGCGCTGGATGCTCGAGGAGCTGCGCGTCTCGCTGTGGGCACAGCAGCTCGGGACGGCGTACCCGGTCAGCGACGAGCGGGTCCGCAAGGTGCTGGCGCCATGACCGGCTGGACGGAGGTCAACGCCCGCCGGCTGGCCCGGCACGGGCTGACGGCGCCGCTGGCGTCGCTCCCTGCGGCGGCCGCGGCGGTGGCCGGCGGGCACGCCCAGGTGATGTCGGCGGTCGAGGTGTCGCTGGCGCTCCGGGTCGCGGGCACGACACGTGCCGACGTCTCCGCGGCGCTCTGGGAGGAGCGGTCGCTGGTCAAGACGTTCGGACCGCGCGGGACCCTGCACGTGCTGCCGGCCGCCGATCTGCCGTGGTGGCTGGCGGCGCTCGGCTCGGTGCCGGCGTCCGGCGGCCATCCCGAGGGCGTCCGGCTGCTGCCCGACGAGACCGACGCGATCGTCGCGGCGCTCGACGTGGCGCTGCGGGAGGAGGACAGCACCACCGAAGAGCTCGACGCCTACGTCGCCGAGGCGTGTGGCCCATGGGCGGCCGAGGAGTCGATGGCGGCGTTCGGCGGCTTCTGGCCGCGGTGGCGGCTGGCGCTCGGCCCGGCGGCGGTGCGCGGCGTCCTCTGCTTCGGGCCGAACCGCGGCCGCAAGGTGGCCTACGCGAGTCCGAGCCGCTGGCTGCCGGACCTGGTGCTGCCCGACCCGGCGCAGGCGCAGCTGGAGCTGCTGCGCGCGTACCTCACGGCGTACGGTCCCGCGACCCCGGCGCACCTCGCCCGGTGGCTGGCGACCTCGCCGACGTGGACGACGGAGCTTTACGCGCGGGCCGACCTCGACGAGGTCGAGCTCGACGGGGCGCCGGCATGGGTTTGGCGTGGCGACACGGTCTTCGACGCGCCTGAGGCGCCGCCGATCCGGCTGCTGCCGTACTTCGACGCCTTCCAGGTCGGCTCGCAGCCGCGCGGGCTGCTCTTTCCAGGCCGGGCGTCGGACCGGGCACTGGCAGGTGCCCAGGCCGGCAACTACCCGGTGCTGCTGCTCGACGGTGTGGTCGGCGGGGTCTGGCACCAGAAGCGGTCCGGCAGGAAGCTCACGGTCACCGTCGAGCCGCTCGCCCGGCTCACCAAGGCGCAGCTCGCGGGGCTCGACGGCGAAGTGGAGCGGATCGGCGCGATCGTCGAGGCCACGCCCGAGCTGACGGTGGGGCCGATCTCGGTGGGACCGCACGCCTAGGCTGGCCGGGTGTCGGATCGCCAGCACCACCGCCCGATGAAGCCGGGCGCCGAGTTCTTCGCCGAGATCATCGGTGGCGAGGACCCGGCCCGGGTCAGTGAGGCGGCCGATCGAGCGGCGAACCTGCTGGTCCGTGGCGCCCGCGACGCCGACGACCCGGCCGTCGCCGAACGGGTCCTGCACCTGGCCGACACCGAGGGCATCGAGACGATCGCCGAGGTTTGGGCCGGCGCGCCGGCCGACTCGCTGGCGGGGTGCCTGTGGCGGCTGTTCGTGCTCCGCTCGTGGGTGTACGCCGACCCGGCCGCCGTGGCGCGGGAGTACGACGCGGGGCGGCAGACCGCCCAGGTGGCGCAGGTCGTGGCGGGCGTCGCCGACCCGCCCGGGCCGGTCGAGCTGCGGACGATGGTCGACGAGGTGCTGCGCGGGATCGCGGGCAGCGACTTCGCGGACGTGCTGTTCCGGGCGGAGGCGTTCGCGCGGGTCGTCGCAACCGGACGCGCGGCCCTGGACGAGTGCACCGAGGACGACGTGGCGCGGATGCTCCTGCTCGCCGAGCAGCTGGAGGCGGCCGGTCACGAGGAGCTCGCGCACGGGCTTGCCTGAGACTTGGTGCATGCCGGACCGGGAGCGCCTCACGGCGCGTGGCCGCTCGTAGCGGCTGATTTTGGGACCCGGGGCTGCCGCGGCCCGGCATGCACAGACATTGTAACGACCACCCGGGGAGACGCATTCCAGGTTCTCCTCAGAAATTGCCCCTAAGTTCTGCCGCGTGACGTCCTACGAACCCGAGGCAGACGGCCAGCCCGATCCCGGCGAGGTCGTCTGGGGGTGGGTCCCCTACGAGGAGGACGCTAGCCAGGGCAAGGACCGCCCGGTGCTCCTGATCGGCCGCAAGGAGGTCGAGGGCGTGGACTACCTGGCCGGGTTGATGCTGACGAGCAAGGACCACGACCGGGACGCCGAGGACGAGGCGCGGCACGGCCGGCACTGGATGGACATCGGCGCCGGCGCCTGGGACCCCGAGCACCGACCGAGCGAGGTCCGGCTGGACCGGTTGATCATCCTGAGGGACGACGCGATCCGCCGCGAGGGCGCCGCGGTCACTCGGGAGGTTTTCGAGCGCGTCGTGGCCGAGGCGAAGCACTACCACGCTGTCCGGTGAACCTTGACCGGAGGGACCGGCCAGGTGTCGGTGGCCGGTGGGTAGGGTGGCCCGGGCCGAGAGGGGGCCAGGGAGTGCAGCGCAGGTGGATCGTGGTGCCCATCGCGCTCTTGCTCGCCGCCGTCGTTGCCGGGTGCACCGGTGGTGGCCAGGACCCCGACCCGGCCCGCCCGTCGTCGACCGGCGCGGTCTCCAAGGTCAACCTGACCTTCGGTGTCTGGGGGACCAAGAAGGAGACCGACGCCTACCAGGGCGTCATCGACACCTACAACGCCACGAGTGACGAGGCCAGGGTCAAGCTGAAGGCCTACGGCACCCACGACGACCTGACCGCGGCGCTCGACAGTGGCGAGGTGCCCGACGTCTTCCTGGTCAGTCGCGGCGACCTCGCCGACCTCCACGAGCGCAAGCTCAACCAGCCCCTGGGCGATCTGCTCGACGAGCGTGACGTCGACTTCGGTGACGGCTACTCGCGACCGGCGCTCGAGGCGTTCGCTGCCGACCGGCAGCTCCAGTGCATGCCCTACGGCATCTCGCCGATGGTCATCTACTACAACCCCAGGCTCGTCGACTTCCAGGCGATGGCCGACAAGGGCCTCGACGTACCCACCGTCGACAACGTGGACCTGACCAAGAAGCCCGGCTGGACCCTCGAGCAGTTCCAGACCGCGGCCGCCTACGCCAGTCGGCCGCGTCGCGGCATCGGCGGTTTCTACATCGCGCCCACGCTGCACGGGCTGGCGCCGTTCATCTACTCCGGCGGCGGCCAGATCTTCGACAACCCCGACGACCCGACCTCGCT
Source organism: Nocardioidaceae bacterium (assembly GCA_033854925.1). Classification (GTDB taxonomy): domain Bacteria; phylum Actinomycetota; class Actinomycetes; order Propionibacteriales; family Nocardioidaceae; genus Nocardioides. The sequence continues at coordinate 6,561 of JAWWPK010000477.1, forward strand.
GGCATTCTCCTCCGGCGACACGAAGTCGGCCCTCGAGAAGGTGCTGCCGACGCTGCGCGACCCCAAGCTGTCGCTGTCGCCGGAGATGCTGTCGGAGAAGACGCCCCTGGAGTGGTTCCGCGAGGGCAAGCTCGGGATGATCGCCGGCTACCGCGACCTGGTGCCGCAGCTGCGGCCGACCGGTGTCCTCGACTTCGACATCATGCCGATGCCCGTGGTCGACGACGCGGCCACCATCGGCGAGCTGACCGG
>JAWWPK010000478.1:0-5800 GCA_033854925.1 Nocardioidaceae bacterium
CATTCGGCATCCTCCCCAGCGGTTGGATTTCAGTGAACAAGTGTTCTCCCAAGTCGTCAACACCGGTACCCGGCTTTGTGGGCTTCATTACTCTTGAGCCATGAGCTACGCCGTGGAGAAGTCGGACGCCGAATGGCGCGAGGAGCTGTCCCCCGACGAGTACGCCGTGCTGCGCAAGGCCGGCACGGAGCGGGCGTTCACGGGCAAGTACACCGACACGGAGACGAAGGGCGTCTACTCCTGCAAGGCGTGCCACGCCAGGCTGTTCGAGTCGGACACCAAGTTCCACTCCGGCTGCGGGTGGCCGTCGTTCTACCAGCCGATCACCGACACCGTCGAATACATCGAGGACAGCACCCTGGGCATGAAGAGGGTCGAGGTCCGCTGCGCCAACTGCGGCTCACACCTCGGCCACGTCTTCCCCGACGGCTACGGCACGCCCACCGGTGACCGCTTCTGCATCAACTCGATCAGCCTGACCCTCGAGCCCGCGGATCCGGCCGAGAGCGCCTGACCGCAGAGCGCGCCTGACAACGGGATGGTCCGACCGGGCCATGGTCGCGAGCGCGGCGGTGCGCCACGCTGCGCGGGTGGGCCGACCATTCGTGCTGGCACCGACCGCCGCTCGCCGGCTGGACCTCGGGAACTTCGGCGCCCGGGTCCTCGCGACCGGCGAGGAGACCGACGGGCAGTTCTCCCTGCTCGAGACCCTGGGCGAGCCCGCCGGATTCGGACCTCCCATGCACATCCACCACGACGCCGCAGAGGCGTTCTTCGTGCTGGAGGGTGAGTACGCGATGCACATTGATCGGGAGCAGTACGTCTGCCCGCCCGGGACCTTCGTCTACGTGCCGGCCGGCGTGCCTCACACCTTCTCGGTGCGTGGTCCCGGCGACGGTCGCAAGCTGAACCTGTTCACACCGCACGCCATGGTGGGCTTCTTCGAAGACCTCGCGGCCGCTGAGGCGGCCGGGACTGCCGACGAGGAGGAGCTGGGGCGAATCTCGGCCCGTCACCACATGGAGGTCGTGGGTCCCGTGCCGGACAGCTACCTCTGACCACCGTGCCCCGCGCGGCTCACTCCGCGTCGACCAACGCGGGCGTCACGATCACGACGTTCTCGCCGTACGTCGTGTCCGCCCACTCCTGCAGCGAACCGTCGTCGTAGAGCACGTCGGCGAGCACGTGCCCGTCGGTGCCCTCGCCGCCGTACGAGCCGACGTAGCCGGGGAGCTGGTCGCGCAGCTGCTCGGAGATCTTCTCCAGGACCGGGTCCGAGTACGCCGTGGCGGCCGGCGGCGTGGGTGTGGGCGAGGGCATCGCCGGGTCGTAGAGGGCGCCAGGCACCACCTCGGTGGCGGTCATCGAGGTGCCGTCCCAGGTGCCGGTGACGAGGTAGGTGCCCCACCGGACGTCGCCCTGCTTGTCGTAGGTGCCCTCGTGGTCGGCCCAGTCCCAGCCCGTGAGGGCCGGGCCGCCGCACTGCGGCGGGTAGGACTCGGCGACCGGACCCAGGCAGAGCTCAGCCGAGCCGGTGTCCATCACGGTCGCCAGGTTGCGCGTGGTCACCGGGCCGGACGGCACCGGAGTCGCCGGGCCGGAGGCCGAGGCGGACGGTGATGGCGTCACGCGGGGCGCGGGGTCGGTCGCGCGGTCATCGGACCCCTCGTCGCTGCAGGCCGACCCGGCCAGGACGAGGGCGGTCAGGGCGGCAAGCAGCAACGGAGGGGTCCGCACTGGGCTGTGACGCAGGCCGGGCCGAAAAGGTTCCGCTGTCTAAGGCAGCCGGTCGACCAGCTCGGCGATCGGGGTGAGCGCGCCGGTGTAGAACGGGATCTCCTCGCGCACGTGCCGCCGGGTCTCCGACCCGCGCAGGTGCCGCATCAGGTCGACGATCCGGTAGAGCTCGTCGGCCTCGAAGGCCAGGACCCACTCGTAGTCGCCGAGCGCGAAGCTGGCGACCGTGTTCGCGCGTACGTCGGGGTAGTCGCGCGCCATCTTGCCGTGCTCGGCGAGCAGCGTGCGGCGCTCCTCGTCGTCGAGCAGGTACCACTCGTAGGACCGCACGAACGGGTAGACGCACACGTGCCGCTTCGGCTCCTCGTCGGCGAGGAACGCCGGCACGTGGCTGCGGTTGAACTCCGCGGGCCGGTGCAGCGCCAGCTGCGACCAGACCGGCTCGAGCCGCCGACCGAACGCCGTCCGCCGGAACCGGTGGTACGCCGCCTGGAGCGGCTCGGAGTCGGCGGCATGCCACCAGACCATCAGGTCAGCGTCCGCGCGCAGGCCGCTCACGTCGTAGACCCCGCGGACGACCACGTCGCCCTCGGCCAGCTCGGCGAACAGCTTCTCGACCTCGGCGCCCTCCGCGGCCCGGTCGCTGTCCTCACCCAGCACGTCCGCGAGCCGGAAGACCGACCACATCGTGTAGCGCAGCGAGTCGTTGATCTCGCGGATGCGGGCGGCGTTCGACTGGCCCTCGCTCATGGAGCCATTGTGCCGGTAGGTGTCACACGCCAGGCAGCGCTACCGGCCCACGTCGCTGTAGGCCGTGTCCGGGTCGGTCAGCTTGTCCGGGTCGACCACGGTCCCGGCCGCGATCAGCGGCCGCACCTCGTCGGGGACATCCCACACGTTGACGTTCATGGCGGCCAGGATCCGGTCCTGGTCATCGAGCCAGAACGCCACGAACTCGCGGCCGTCGAGGTCACCGCGGATGACCACGCGAGCGGTGTCGTCGCGGGTCGCGTGGCCGACGTACTCCATGCCGAAGTCGTACTGGTCGCTGAAGAAGTAGGGCAGCCGGTCGTAGGCCGCGTCCCCGCCCAGGATCGCCGCGGCGGCGGTGGCCGGCTGGTTGAGCGCCGTGGCCCAGTGCTCGACCCGGAGCCGGCCGAGCGCCGGGTGGTCATGGTTGGCGATGTCGCCGACGGCGTAGATGTCGGGGTCGCTGGTGCGCAGCGACTCGTCGACGAGGACGCCGTTGTCGACGTCGAGCCCGGCCGCCTCGGCGAGCTCGGTCCGGGGCCGGACGCCCACGCCGAGCACCACCGCGTCGGCCTCGAGCTCCTCACCGTCCGCGAGCCGTACGGCGGACGGGGTGATCTCCGCGATCTTCGCGCCGAGCCGCAGGTCGACCCCGTGCTCCCGGTGCAGCGTGGCGAACACCTCGCCCATCTCGGGGCCGAGCACGCCGAGCAGCGGCAGCCCGGCCGCCTCGAGCACCACGACGTCGGTGCCGGCCTCGCGGGCGGCCGCGGCCACCTCGAGCCCGATCCAGCCGGCGCCGATGACGACGAGGCGCTTGCCCTCGCCGAAGGTCGCCTTGAGCCGGTCGGAGTCGGCGTGGGTCCGCAGGGTCAGCGCGGTCTCCGCGCCGGGGATGGGCAGCGAGCGCGGCTCGGCGCCGGTGGCCAGGATCAGGACGCCGTACGGCAGCCGGGTGCCGTCGGCCAGCTCCACCTCGTGCGCGGCGCGGTCGATCGCGGTCACCTCGGTGCCGCGGCGCAGGTCGACCCGGTGCTCGGCGTACCACGCCTCGGGGTGCACGACGGCCTTCTCGAACTCGTCCTTGCCGGCCAGGTAGCCCTTGGAGAGCGGTGGTCGCTCGTAGGGCAGCTCGTCCTCGGCCGCGAGCAGGGTGACCGGCCCGTCGTAGCCCTGCTCGCGCAGCGCCTCGGCGGCCTTGGCCCCGGCCAGGCCACCGCCGACGATCACGATGCTCTCGGGGGATTCAGCCATGTCGTCCGTCCATCCTGGTGAGTGCGAAGAACTCCTGCCGCGACCTGGGGTCGTCGCGCAGCACGCCGCGCAGGGCCGAGGTCACCGTGGTCGTTCCCCTGGCCTGTACCCCTCGAATGGTCATGCACGTGTGCTCGGCCTCGATGACCACGCCGACGCCGCGCGGCGCGAGCTGGTCCTCCAACCAGCCGGCGACCTGGGTGGTCAGCCGCTCCTGCACCTGGGGACGGGCGGCGACGTGCCCGACCACCCGAGCCAGCTTGGAGAGGCCGAGGATGCGCTCGCCAGGCAGGTAGCCGACGTGGGCAACGCCGATGAAGGGCAGCAGGTGGTGCTCGCAGACCGCATGCAGCGGGATCGAGCGCGCCAGCACCAGCTCGTCGTACCCCTCGTCGTTGGGGAACGTCGTGAGGTCGAACTCGTGAGCGCTGAACAGCTCGGCGTACGCGCGGGCCATCCGGCCGGGGGTGCCGCGCAGGCTCTCACTGTCGGTCTCGATGCCCAGGGCGTGGAGGAAGTCGTCCGCGGCCCGCTCGGCGGCCAGGAGGTCGACGCTCGCCGCGGGGGAAACCACGCGCAACGCTGGCCACATGGTCATGGCCGCTCCATTGTTTTCACCAACGCAGACTGTCTTTATTCAGACTCGCCGTCAAGTTGCGCCTCGGTATTCTCATAAACCAGCACTTGTTGGTTCAATGGGATCGTGGACCGGGCAGCAGTGGCAGCGATCGCGGCGCTCGACGACGACGTGCGCCGCTCCCTCTACGAGCACGTCCGTCACGCGGGCGTGCCGGTCAGCCGCGAGCAGGCAGCGACCGCGGTCGGCATCTCCAGCAAGCTCGCCGCGTTCCACCTCGACAAGCTGGTCGAGCTCGGGGTGCTGCGCTCGGGTTTCGGTCCAGCCTCGGCGCGACGGGTGGGCCGGGCGCCAAGGCTCTACGAGCCTGCCGACGCCGACATCGCAGTGCGGCTGCCCGAGCGCAGCCCCGAGCTGCTGGCGTCGATCCTGGTCGAGGCGGTGACCAGCGAACAGCCGGACGAGCGCGCCGCGGACGCGGTGCTGCGGGTGGCCGGCGAGCGCGGCGTGGCCCTGGGCGCGGCCGAGCGGGCCCGGCTTCGGGGCGGCCGGGTCGGCGCCGAGCGCGCGCTGGCGAGCAGTGAGGAGCTGCTGGCCCGGCAGGGGTTCCAGCCGTTTCGCGAGCACGGTTCGGTGCGGCTGCGCAACTGCCCGTTCCACCCGATGGCCGGGGTCGCGCCGGCGCTGGTCTGCGGACTGAACCGCGCCTACCTGGCCGGGGTCATCGAGGGGCTGGACGCCGGCGACCGGGTGGCCGCCGAGCTTGCGCCGCGACCCGGCGAGTGCTGCGTGGAGCTGCGCTCGACCTAGAGACCGGCGACCGCCGCGCGGGCAGAGGCGATCACGGACGGGATTCCCACGCCGTCGTACGCCGCCCCGCAGAGCACCAGCCCCGGCACCTCAGCGACCGCGGCGCGGATGCGGGCGACCCGGTCGAGGTGGCCGACGGCGTACTGCGGCAGACCGCCGCCCCATCGCTGCACGTGCGTGGCGAGGGGCGCCGCGCTGATCCCGGCGGCTTCATTGAGGTCGGCGAGCGAGGCCGCCACCAGCTCCTCGTCGGTGCGCTGCAAGGTGGCCTCCTCGCCGTGCCTCCCGAGCGAGGTGCGCAGGTGCACCAGGCCGTGCTCGGCGCCGGCCTCCCGGACCCAGCCCCACTTGGCGAACGAGAACGTCGAGGCCTTGATCGCGCGGCCGTCGACCGGGGGCACCAGGAAGCCGGAGGAGTCGTCGAGCCCGCGGACGTCTTCGGTGCGGAAGGCCAGCGTGACCACGACCACGGAGGCGGACTCGATCTCGGCCAGCTCGCGAGCGGCCGCTGGTGCCACCTCGGTGAGCAGCCGCGCGGTCGGCGCCGCCGGCGTGGCCAGGACGACCGCGTCGGTCTCGATCCGCTCCGGGGCAGTCGTCGGGCCGGTCACGACCGTGAAGCCGCCGTCTGTGCGGGCCAGCTCCCGCACCGTGACCCCGGTCCGGACCGCA
>JAWWPK010000479.1:0-9509 GCA_033854925.1 Nocardioidaceae bacterium
CCGGTCGCCAGCTTCTCGCCACCCGACGCGGAACCGCGGGTCGGCTCGATCGGGATCCCGATCCCCGGCGTCGAGATGAAGCTGCTCGACCCCGACTCCTGGGACGAGGTGGACCCTGACCGCGCCGATCCCGACGCCGTCGGCGAGATCGCGATCAAGGGCCACAACATCATGAAGGGCTACTACGGCCGGCCGGACGCGACCGACGAGGCGATCCGGGACGGCTGGTTCCGCAGCGGCGACCTCGGACGCCGCGACAAGGACGGCTGGTACTACATCGTCGACCGGTCCAAGGACATGATCATCCGCGGCGGCTACAACGTGTACCCGCGCGAGATCGAGGAAGTCCTGATGACCCATCCGGACGTGTCGCTGGCCGCCGTGATCGGCGTACCCCACGAGAGCCACGGCGAGGAGATCAAGGCGGTCGTCATCCTCGAGGACGGCGCGACCGTCACCGAGGAAGAGCTGGTCGCCTGGGGCAAGGAGCAGATGGCGGCGTACAAGTACCCGCGGGTCGTCGAGTTCGTCCCGAGCCTGCCGATGACCGCCACCGGCAAGATCCTGAAGCGCGAGCTTTCATGACCCTTGGCCGCGCCGCCGGCTTCTCGATCGCCGTGGTCATGGTCCTGCTCGGCGCGCTCTGGACCGGTCAGGGGCTGGGCTGGATCGGCGGCAGCTCGATGAGCGGCGACTCCACGTGGGCGATCGTCGGACCGATCCTGGCCGGCCTCGGAGTCGCGCTCGCGATCTCGATCGTCGGCCGGATCCGTCGCGGGCCTGACCAGCAGGGTCCGCCCGGTCGTTACGGGCGGTAGTTGAGTTCCAGCGCAGGCTGCGGAGGTTTCGACGCGCTCGGATGCGACCTCGTTCCTCGGTCGCACTCGCTGCTCAACCACCGACGATCGGGTCCACTGGCGCGTCCCCGATCAGGCGAACGGGTCGGGCAGGCCGCCGGGGAGCTTGGCCAGCAGCTCGCGGGCCTGGGCGGCGGACTTGTGCTCGACCAGGACCTCGTACTTCGTCGCGACCACCGCGGTGACCGAGGAGAAGTCGCGCTGGCCGCGGGTGGCGGCGTACCCGACCAACGCCCAGATCACGCCGAAGACCGCTCCGAAGAGCATCGTCGCGAGCACCGTGGCCAGAAAGCTGCTCCCGTTGCTGAAGAGCGAGAGCACCAGGCCCACGAAGAGGCCGAGCCAGACGCCGGAGATCAGGCCGCCGAGAGCCACCCGGCCGGTGGTGAGCCGGCCCGTGATCCGCTCGATCCGCTTCAGGTCGGTGCCGACGATCATGCACTGCTCGACCGGGAACTTGTTGTCGGAGAGGAAGTCGACGGCCTTCTGCGCGGCGGCGTAGTCGTCGTAGACGGCCAGCGACTGCGGGAAGTCCAGGCCGATCGGCGACGCGCCGGCCCGGCTGGCGGAGGGGGTGCCCATGCTCATGGCCCCAGTCTGCCCGACCCGGGCCCGCACGCTCTCAGCCTGTGCTTGGGATCTCCTTGGGATCGCCCGTCATCCTCGTGTCGTGGCCAACGACTCTCCCTCCCCCCAGCCGCCGCCGGAGCCCCGGGCCAGGCGGCGGAAGCGGGTCTTCCACACCGCCGGGCTGACCGCCTCCGCGGCGGTGCTGGCGCTGTCGATCCAGACCGGCTCGCTCACGGGAGACGACGACCCTCCGGCCAACCAGTACGGCGACGCGACGATCCTGGACCCGGATGCCACCGGTGGTGACGCAGTCGAGCAGTGAGGCCGCCGGGTGGCTCAGCCGTGCCGGCCCAGCCGCCGTCCGGTGAGCTCCTGTGGTTCGACCTTGATGAGCAGCTGGCGCGGTCCGCGCGGCCATACCTGGAGACTGCCCAGGATGCCGGGATCGTGCGCGGGTGGCAGGACGGTCACCGGACCGGTCACCACGACACTCCAGCCGGTGTGGCTGGCCGCGTCCAGGTGGTCCACCTCGACGAGCACCTGCTGGTCGCGGCACTCCCGCGCCAGCCGTGAGCCCGGGGTGGTCTGGAACCAGAGGACGCCGTCCGCGACCGTGAAGTTCATCGGCACGATGGCTGGGCCGTCGGCGCCGGACCACACGACCCGGGCGATGCCGTCCGGGCCGGCGGCCTCCGTCACCAGGCGCCAGCAGTCGTAGCTGTCGAGGGTCTCGAGGTGGACGTCGCCACCGACAGACGTGAGCGGGTTGGTCGTGTTCACGATGCTTCCTCCTTAGCCGGGTCAGCCGAGCCGAGCCCGCGCCGCCTCGAGGCGGGCGACGGGGACGCGGAACGGTGAGCACGAGACGTAGTCCAGGCCGATGTGCTCGAAGAAGTGGATCGACTGAGGGTCGCCGCCGTGCTCACCGCACACGCCGAGGTGCAGGTCGGGCCGGGTCTCGCGGCCCAGGCGGACCGCCGAGGCCACCAGTGCGCCCACGCCGTCCACGTCGATCGACTCGAACGGGGACACGGGCAGGATGCCGTGGTCGAAGTACGTCGAGAAGAAGGCGGCCTCCACGTCGTCGCGCGAGAAGCCCCAGGTCATCTGGGTCAGGTCGTTGGTGCCGAAGGAGAAGAAGTCCGCGGAGGCGGCGATCCGGTCGGCGGTCAGCGCGGCCCGTGGCACCTCGATCATGGTGCCGATCCGCACCGGCAGGTCGATGCCCCGCTCGGTCCTGACCGCGTCGGCGATCTCGTCGATCTCGGCGCGGACCAGCACGAGCTCTGGGGCGGTCGACACCAGCGGGATCATGATCTCGGGTCGCGGGTCACCACCGGCCTCGAGCCGGTCAGCTGCCGCCTCGAGGACGGCACGGGCCTGCATGGTGACCAGGCCGGGGACCACGATGCCGAGGCGCACCCCGCGCAGGCCGAGCATCGGGTTCTGCTCGTGCAGCCGGGCCACGGCATCGAGCAGCGCGTGGTGGCGCTCGTCCCGCTCGCCGTGGTCGTCCTCCAGAGCCACCTGCACCGACAGCTCGGTGTGATTCGGCAGGAACTCGTGCAGCGGCGGGTCGATGAGCCGGATCGTGACGGGCAGGCCATCCATCTCGCGCAGGATCTCGACGAAGTCCTGGCGCTGCAGTGGCAGCAGCTCGGCCAGGGTCGCGTCCCGGGCTTCCTCGTCCTCGGCGAGGATCAGCCGCTCGACCAGCTCGCGGCGCGGGCCCAGGAACATGTGCTCGGTCCGGCAGAGCCCGATTCCGCGAGCCCCGAAGCGGCGGGCGCGGGCGGCGTCCTCGGGGGTGTCGGCGTTCGCCCGCACGTCCATGCGGCGTACGCGGTCGGCGTGGTCCATCACGAACGCCACCGCGGCAACCAGGTCGCCTGCGTCCTCGTCCGTCGCCGTCCCGTCGAGGTGGCTCAGCACCGCCGAGTCCGTCACGGGAACGGCGCCCAGGAACACCTCACCGGTGGTGCCGTCGATCGAGACCACGTCACCCTCCACGAGGGTGTGGTCCGAGACGCGGACCTCCCCGCGCTCGAGGTCGATGTCCAGCTGCTCGGCGCCGCACACACAGGTGCGGCCCATGCCGCGGGCCACGACCGCCGCGTGCGAGGTCTTGCCGCCTCGCGCGGTGAGCACTCCGCGAGAGGCCACCATGCCGGGCAGGTCGTCCGGGTTGGTCTCGCGGCGCACCAGGACGACGTCGTCGCCACGGGCTCCCCAGGCGGCGGCAGTTGCCGAGGAGAGCGCGATCCGGCCGGAGGTGGCGCCGGGCGAGGCGCCGATGCCGGTGGTCAGGAGATCGCGCTGCGCGCCCTTGTCGAAGCGCGGGAACAGCAGCTGGGCGAGCTGGGCGCCGGTGACGCGGCGGACCGCCTCGTCGGCGTCGATCAGCCCCTCGTCGACCATGGCCCGGGCGATCCGGAACGCCGCCTCGGGGGTGCGCTTGCCCACTCGCGTCTGCAGGATCCAGAGCCGGCGGTTCTCGATGGTGAACTCGATGTCGCACAGGTCGCGGTAGTGCCGTTCGAGCTGTGCCATCACGCCCAGCAGCTCGTCGTACGACGGCTTGTCGATGCCCTCGAGGTCGGCGAGCGGGATGGTGTTGCGGATCCCGGAGACGACGTCCTCGCCCTGGGCGTCGGGGAGGTAGTCGCCGTACACACCGCGGAAGCCGGACGCGGGGTCGCGGGTGAAACACACGCCGGAGCCCGAGCCGGCCACCCGGTTGCCGAACACCATGACCTGGATGTTGACCGCGGTGCCGAGGTCGTCGGGGATCTGCTCGTGGCGGCGGTAGAGCACCGCCCGTTCGGTGTTCCAGGACGAGAACACCGCAAGCACGGCGGCGTGCACCTGCTGCCGCGGGTCCTGCGGGAAGTCGTGGCAGGTGCGGTCCCGGATCACGGCCTGGTACGTGGCGACCAGCCCGCGCAGGTCGTCGAGGTCGAGGTCGACGTCTGCCAACACGCCGCGTTCGGCCTTGAGCTTGTCGAGCTCGACGGCGAACGACTGCGCGTCGATGCCGAGCACGGTGGCGCCGAACATCTGGAGCAGCCGACGGTAGGAGTCGAAGGCGAAGCGCGCACTGCCGCTCGCCCGGGCCAGCCCGGCGACGGACTGGTCGTTGAGGCCGAGGTCGAGCACCGTCTCCATCATCCCAGGCATGGAGAACTTGGCTCCGGAGCGGACCGAGACGAGCAGCGGGTCGTCAGAGGCGCCCAGCGAGCGGCCCATGACCCGCTCGAGGACGACCAGGTGCTCGTCGATCTCCTGCACCAGGCCGTCAGGCACTCGGCCGGTGGCGAGGTAGGCGCGGCACGCCTCGGTCGTGATGGTGAATCCCGGAGGCACCGGCAGTCCCAGCCGGGTCATCTCGGCGAGGTTGGCGCCCTTCCCTCCGAGCAGGTCCTTCTGCTCCTTGTTCCCCTCGGTGAAGGAGTAGACGTAGCGCACCATGTCTGGAGCATCGGTGCGACGGTCGGATGCCGAAAGTGCCCAATGGCCCGAGCCGCCCGGGACGAACGGCGGTGGTCGTCTAGGCTCGTGCCGTGCCGAAGGTCGTCGTCGACGTGATGCCCAAGCCGGAGATCCTCGACCCCCAGGGCAAGGCCGTCCTCGGCGCTCTGCCGCGGCTCGGCTTCTCCGGGGTGACCGAGGTCCGGCAGGGAAAGCGGTTCGAGCTCGAGCTGTCCGGGTCGGTCACCGACGACGTGCTCGAGCAGGTCCGGCAGATGGCCGAGACCCTGCTCTCCAACCCGGTGATCGAGAACTTCGCCATCTCCGTTGACGGGGCGACGGTGGAGCAGCCGGAGTCCACCAGGTGAAGGTCGGGGTCGTCACCTTCCCCGGCTCGCTCGACGACGTCGACGCACAGCGGGCCGTCCGCGCAGGCGGCCACGAGGCGGTGGCGCTCTGGCACGGCGACCACGACCTGCGTGGCGTCGACGCCGTCATCCTGCCTGGCGGGTTCTCGTACGGCGACTACCTGCGCTGCGGCGCGATCTCCCGGTTCTCGCCGGTGATGGTCGAGGTGGTCGAGGCGGCCGGCCGCGGGATGCCGGTGCTCGGCATCTGCAACGGCTTCCAGATCCTCTGCGAGTCGCACCTGCTGCCAGGCGCGCTGATCCGCAACGACCACCGCAAGTTCGTCTGCCGTGACCAGCGGCTGCGGATCGAGAACACCCGCACGCCCTGGACGTCGTCGTACGCCGAGGGCGCGGAGATCACGATCCCGCTCAAGAACGGCGAGGGCGGCTTCGTCGCCGACGCCGCGACCCTCGACCGGATCGAGGGGGAGGGCCAGGTCGTGGCCCGCTACTTGGAGCTGAACCCGAACGGCTCGATGCGCGACATCGCCGGCATCACCAACGAGCGCGGCAACGTGGTCGGCCTGATGCCACACCCCGAGCACGCGACGGAGGCGCTCACCGGCGCCGGCACCGACGGGCTCGGCTTCTTCACCTCGCTCGTCGAGCAGTTCGCCTGACGTCGAGCAGTTCGCCTGACGCCGAGCAGTTCGCCTGACGCCGGGCGGCGGACCCCGTCCACCGCCCGGACGCCGGGCCCCTTCGATGGGCCGAGTCCCGCTGACTGCTTCAACAACCCCCGTTGCGGGCAGTCAGACGTCTACCGGTTGCCCGCTTGCAGCGCGGCCCACGACGCCGGGCCGACGACACCGTTCTCAGCGATCCCGTTCTTGGCCTGCCAGGCGAGTACCGCCGCCTGGGTGACGGCGTCGAGGGTGCCGCTGATCGGCAGCTTGGACTTGGCGGAGGCGGCGTTCAGCGTGCGCTGGACGCGGCGCACCTCCTCGCCGTACGCGCCGAGGTTGAGGACCGGCGTCGGGCCCGCGCTGAGCAGAGTCATCCAGGCCGAACGCGAGAACATGGCGGTCCGGCCCAGCCCGAGCTGGCGCTGCCAGCGGTGGACCGACTTCGTCAGCCGGCCGCTCCAGGCGCCCTTGACGCGACCCTTGAAGACGCCGTGCTCCTTCAGGAGGCACTTGAGCGCCGTCACCTGTGTCGGGTCGGGCGTCTTGCCCCTGGAAGGTGCCTTGAGCCGCGGGTAGTTGGCCTGGTCGACGGGGGTGCCGTGGCAGTGGCTCTCCGGCGCCGGCGCCGGCGCCGGTGCCGGCGGCGGCGTGCCCGAGCTGAGGTCGAGGTAGTTGCGGTCGATGTTGATCGTCACCCCACCCCACTTCTCGTTGTGCCCGCCCTGGAACTGCTTGACCCGGCGGCCCGGGGTCCAGCCGTCGGAGCGGATGTACGTCGTCGAGGTGTTGGCCTGGCCGTCCCACCGGGCGATCCAGATCTGGTCGGGCAGGGTGAACAGCCCCGGCCGCAGCACCCGGGCGTCGTCGAGCGACTTGATGCCCGAGCCGGCGCTGGAGTAGACGCCGGAGACGTAGCCGAGCGCGTGCAGCTGCTGGGTCCACGCGCTGAGGAACCACAGCGACGACTCACGGCACGCGGTGTTGGTGACGTCGTAGCCCTCGAGGTCGTAGTACAGCGTGCTGCCCGGCACGATGCCGAGTGCCTGGGCCGCGGCGACACTGGTGCCGGCTTCAGCGGTCCCCTGCTTGAACGCCTTCGCGTAGATCCCGGCCTGGTTGAGCTTCGTGCTGATCACCGGGTCGTCGCCGTAGCGCGGGAACGACGGGTTGCACGCGGCCTGCGGGCCGAGCGTGATCGGCAGCAGGTGCCAGCCCTGCACCAGCTGGGTGCTGATCCAGGTGGTGGTGAGGTTGGGCTGGTCGCGGCAGCCGCGCGAGGCGCCCGAGATGTAGATGCCGACGGCGCGGTACGGCGAGGCCGTGAGCCAGGCGTCCATCTTGTACTGCTCGGGGGCGTGGCACTGGTCGAAGCCCAGCCCCGTGTACGTGCCCGGCGTGACCGGGTTGACCGAGACCGCAGAAACCGCCGAGACCGAGGAGGTCGGACCCTCGGCCTCGGCGGCCGAAATGGTCAGCCCGCCGACCGTCAGCGCGGCTGTTGTGGCAGCCAGCGCGAGGCTGGTCAGGCTGGTGCGGACCGACGCGTGGTGGGTCCCGGGTCGAGGCATGGTGATGGCTCCTGGGGGAAGGCGGGGGCCGGGTTGCCTCAGCACCGTAAGTCACACCAGTCACACCCGTCACCGAGTTCGGGGTAACTACAAAGTTGTAATTCGTTTCCCGCTCAACCACGGGGTTTCCGCCAGCCACAGGCAACTCCGTGTTCGTGCATCTGGACCGGTGTTCAGACACCGGTCCAGATGACGTGACATGCAGCTACATGTGTCAGGCGGCCACGGGCTCCTCGGCGGGCTCCTCGACGCCCTTCGTCTCGGGCTCCGCGATCCGGCGCCGGTTCGCGAGGGCGATCAGCCCGGCGATGCCGGCCAGGGCGGCCATCGTCGCCGAGGTGAGGAACGCCGCCCGGGCGCCGGGGAGGAACGACCCCGGGACCGAACCCGCGGCGTACACGCTGACGATCACCGCGAGCCCCACCGCACCGCCGAGCTGCTGGAAGGTCTGCAGCAGCCCGGACGCCGCGCCGGCGTGCTCGGGCTCGACGCCGCCGAGGATGATCGAGGTGACGGGCATGAACAGCAGGCCGGCGGAGAGGCCGTTGAGCAACATCGGCCCGAAGACCCCGCTGGCGTAGCCGTCCGCGGGGGTGAGCGTGCTCAGCCAGACGAAGCTGGCGGAGAGTCCGATCGCGCCCGTCACGATCATCGGCAACGGGCCGACGACCGTCATGATCCGCGGGGTCACCCGCGACATCCCGAAGATGCCCAGGGTGAGCGGGAGGAAGGCCAGGCCAGAGGCCATCGGCCCGAAGCCGAGCTCGCGCTCGATGTACTGGACGGCCAGGAAGAACATCGACAGCTGGCCACCCACGACCAGGCCGATGACCGCGAGGCCGCCGACCCTGCGCCGGCTGCGCAGCAGCGCGGGGCGCAGGAGAGGGTGGGCGACCCGGCGCTCGGTGACCGCCAGCAGGGCGAGCAGGGCCGCGCCGGCGACGAAGCCGAGCACCGTGCGCGCCGAGGTCCAGCCGTGCTCGGGCACCCCGATGAGGGTCCAGACGAGCGCGACCGCACCGCCGGTGGCACTGAGCGCACCGACCACGTCGAACCGTCCCGGACGGCGTGGTGTCTCGTCGACGTACCGCCGGGTCAGGGCCAGGATCGCCAGCCCGATGGGGACGTTGATGAAGAGCGTCCAGCGCCACGACCCGAGGTCGGTGACCGCGCCACCGAGCAGCAGTCCGAGGGACATGCCGCCGGACGAGACGGCGCCGAACAGGGCGAGTGCCCGCAGCCGGGCGGGCTCGTCGGGCGCGCTCGTGGTGAGCAGGGCGAGTACGCCGGGAGCGGCCATCGCCGCGCCGACACCCTGCAGGGCGCGGGCGGCCACCAGCCACTCCGGTGTCTGCGCGAACCCGCCGAGCAGAGAGGCGAGCGTGAAGACGGCGACGCCGGTGAGGAACAGCCGGCGGCGGCCGAAGACGTCGCCGAGCCGGCCACCGAGCAGCAGCAGGCCGCCGAAGGCGAGCGTGAAGCCGCTCAGCACCCATGAGAGGGAGGCCGGGCCGAAGCCGAGGTCGGTGTCGATCTTGGGGAGCGCGACGTTCACGACGGTCGCGTCGAGGATGAACATCAGCTGGGCGGACAGCACGATGGCGATGCCCATCGCGGCGCGCCCGGCGTTGTCGGGAAGGTCGACCGGGCGGGTCGTCGCCAGGTCGGGAGAAGACAGTGTGGAGGTCATGCAGAGAGGTCCTGTTCTGGCCGCGTCGGCCGAGGTACTCTTGATCCGGAGGATGGCTCCGCTTTCCTTCACTACGATACGGAGACAGTCTCCGTTTAGCAAGGTTGGGGTCCGAAAAGATGCGCGCGGATGCGAAGCGCAACTACGACCGGCTCGTCGAGGCCGCCCGTGCGGTCTTCCGGGAGCAGGGGTACGACGCCTCCCTCGATGAGGTCGCGAAGCGTGCGGGCGTCGGCCCGGGGACCCTCTACCGGCACTTCCCGAACCGGGACGCCCTGCTCGACGCGATCATGCAGAGCTGGGTCAACAGCGTCGAGGAG
>JAWWPK010000480.1:0-9912 GCA_033854925.1 Nocardioidaceae bacterium
CCAGGGGCACATCGCCGGCGCCGGCATCGCCGCGCACCTGCATCAGCACGTCGTCCCGAGGTGGCCCGGCGACCAGAACTTCATGCCGATCATCGGACGGACCAAGACCCTGCCCGAGCTGCTCGCCGACACCCGGGAGCTGCTCGCGTCGGCCTGGGCCTGAGCAGGCCGGGTCTGGGCCTAGCGCTTCTTGTTGGTGAGGGTGCTCATCGAGCTGGCGCCGTTCTTGGAGGCCGCCTCACGCTTCTCGGCGCGCTTCTCCTTGATCGATTTCCCGGTCTTGGCTGACTTGCTCTGGCGAGGCGATTTGTCGCTCATGCGGGATCTCTCGTTATGGGTTGCCTGAGTGGCTCCGTACGCCGACAGTACGCCCGCACGTCACACCGGATGTCACGCCTCGCGGCGCGGGCGACCGGCGGCAACCACTAGCCTGCTGCCACCATGCTCGACCGATTCAAGGCCTTCTGGCAGGGCAGAGCCCTGGCGCCGTTCATCAACCTGTTCGTCAGGCTCGGGATCAGTCCCGACCTCGTCACGGTCGTCGGCACCCTCGGCGTCGCGGCCGGCGCGCTGGTGTGCTTCCCCCAGGGCTGGCTGTGGCAGGGCGTGGTCGTGGTGACGGCGTTCATCTTCAGCGACCTCATCGACGGCGCGATGGCGCGCAAGATCGGCCGCACCGACACCTTCGGGGCCTTCCTCGACTCCACGCTGGACCGGATCGCCGACGCCGCGCTGTTCGGCGGCATGGCGCTGTTCTTCGCCTGGCAGACCGGGGACAAGCTCTACCTGGTGCTCTCGCTGGTCTGCCTGGCGATGGGCTCGGTGACGTCGTACGCGCGAAGCAAGGGCGAGCAGCTCGGCTTCAACGCCAAGACCGGTCTCGCCGAGCGCCCCGACCGGCTGGTCGGGCTGCTGGTCCCGACGTTCTTCGGTGACGTCCTCGGTCTGCCGATCCTCTACGAGGTCGCGCTGTGGCTGATCGCGGCGCTGAGCACGATCACCGTGGTCCAGCGGATCCTGCTCGTGCGCCGGCAGGCGCTGGCTGCCCCGAATACCGAATCGGCTCAACAGCCCCCGCAGCCGTAGGCTGAGGGCATGGCTGAGCAGCACCCCGAGGAGACCCACGAGGCACCCGTCACCGGCACCACGCGCGTGAAGCGCGGGATGGCCGAGATGCTCAAGGGCGGCGTGATCATGGACGTCGTCACCGCCGAGCAGGCGAAGATCGCCGAGGACGCCGGAGCGGTCGCCGTGATGGCGCTCGAGCGAGTGCCCGCCGACATCCGCGCCCAGGGCGGCGTGTCCCGGATGAGCGACCCCGACATGATCGACTCGATCATCGAGCAGGTGTCGATCCCGGTGATGGCCAAGGCCCGGATCGGCCACTTCGCCGAGGCGGCCGTGCTGCAGAGCCTGGGCGTCGACTACGTCGACGAGTCCGAGGTGCTCACCCCGGCCGACTACGAGAACCACATCGACAAGTGGGCGTTCACGGTGCCGTTCGTGTGCGGCGCCACCAACCTCGGTGAGGCGCTGCGCCGGATCACCGAGGGCGCCGCGATGATCCGCTCCAAGGGCGAGGCCGGCACCGGCGACGTCTCCAACGCGGTCACCCACATGCGGACCATCCGCAAGGAGATCCGCCGGCTGGCCGTCCTTGAGGACGACGAGCTGTACGTCGCGGCGAAGGAGCTGCAGGCTCCTTATGACCTGGTCAAGGAAGTCGCGCGCCGCGGCAAGCTGCCCGTCGTACTGTTCACCGCCGGAGGCATCGCCACCCCGGCCGACGCCGCGATGATGATGCAGCTCGGCGCCGAGGGCGTCTTCGTCGGCTCGGGCATCTTCAAGGCCGGCAACCCCGCGCAGCGCGCCGAGGCGATCGTCAAGGCGACCACCTTCCACGACGACCCCGACGTGGTCGCGAAGGTCTCCCGCGGGCTGGGCGAGGCCATGGTCGGCATCAACGTCGAAGAGCTCGCGCAACCGCACAGGCTCTCAGAGCGCGGCTGGTGACGTCAAGGCGTCCTTTCGCTGGGGCTTCTCGTCCGACCTGATCACTCGAACCAGGCACTCACGTAGTCACTTTGAGCCAAGGGTGGGTCGTTCGGGCACATCATCGGCGGTCTTGCGCATTGCGCCATATACAGGTGCTGAGCAGTGAAGACTCATGGAAACGACGCCAGAAGCGTGGTCATCTGACCAGCGTGGGGGACGTCGTCAAACCAACGGTGTGAGCAGTTCTGCTCGCACAGGGGAGTCGTCATGCGCAACACCAAGAGCAAGAACAAGACCAAGGTCGTAGTTCTGGCCACCGCGCTCGTGGTCATCGCGGGCGGCGCGGCGTTCGCCTACTGGACCGCGGGTGGGTCGGGCACCGGCACGGCCGCGACGGGCACCAGCTCATCCGTCACCGTCGTCCAGACGTCGTCCATCTCCGCCATGTACCCGGGTGAGGGCACGCGGGCGCTGTCGGGCAACTTCAACAACCCCAACCCGGGTAACACGTACGTCACCGCAGTGACTGCCACTGGGTACACGATCGACGCCACGCACGTCACCGCAGGCTGCATCGTCAGCGACGGCAACTACACGCTGGGCGGCACCTCCAACACTCCCGGGGACGTTCCCGCAGGCAACGCCAAGGGCGCTTGGTCGGGTCTGACCATCCAGATGAACAACCTGGGCACCAACCAGGACGCCTGCAAGGGCGCGACGGTCACCATCACCTACGCCAGCAGCTGATCCATCGGCTAGCTGAATGCAGTGGCGGTCCGGCCCGTGCCGGGCCGCCACCTTCAGGTGCGAAAGGGGGATCGACATGGCACGCACTCGAGGCTACGCACTGGTCGTCGGTCTTCTTCTCTGCCTTCCCGTGGCCCTGCTCGGGGTGCTACCGATATTGACCTGGCGGCCGGCTGACGCGCACCTCAGCTCGGGCAGGGCCACGGCCTGGCCGAACCGCGACACCCGAGCCAGGCGGAGCACCGTGCCGGTACGCATCTCTGGAAATGTCCAGGGCGCGCTGAGCCCTGGTGTCTCATCGCCGATCGACCTGAAGCTCATGAACTCGACCTCGCACACCGTGAAGCTGCACCGCATCAGGGTCAAGATAACCACCCTGACTGCCCCGAGCTCAGATGCTGCACACCCGTGCACCCGCCTGGACTTCCAGATCCGGCAGATGCCGCACTTGACGCTGCGCATCCGCGGCGGACGGACCGTCGATCTGTCGCGGCTGGGCGTGCCGACGGAGAAATGGCCCAGCTTCGGGATGCGCAACAGACCGGTGAACCAGGACGGCTGCATGGGCGCGCATCTCACGCTCGGCTACAAGGCCCTCGGGGCTTGGCACCGGTGAGGGCAATGGCGCTGGGCTCCATGCGCGGGCGGGGCGCGATCGTCGTCCTGGTCGCCGCAGTGACCCTGCTGATTGGCGGTGGCGCGATCGCCTACTGGCGCGCCGCGGGCGGTGGATCGGGCGCCGAGACCACCGGCACCACGGCGGCAGTGACGCTGAGCCCGGCCACCCCGACGGCCGCCCTCTTCCCCGGAGGGCAGACCTCGGTGGTGCTGACGGTCACCAACCCGAATCTCTTCAGCGTCCGGGTCGGTTCCCTCGCGCTCGACACCGGCCAGGGTTCCAGCGGGTTCGATGTGGACGGCGCGCACACGGGATGTGCCCTCGCCATCCTCTCGTTCGCGACCCAGACCAACGCCGGCGCCGGCTGGACCGTCGCTGCCAGCGGGAACCTTTCGGTCACTCTCACGAACGCACTCTCGATGACGTCGGCCGCGGCCAGCTCGTGCCAGGGCGCCTCCTTCACCGTCTATCTCGTGGCAGGCCCGTGAAGCGGCATGTAGCGACACTCGCCGTCGCGGTGGCCCTGACCATCGTGGCCGCCACGGCCTGGGCCTACTGGAGCGCCGACTCGACCCCCGGGGGCAACGGCGCCGCGGCCGCCACGAGCGTCAACCAGGGCGCCACGCCGACCGCCAGCGCAGTAGGGCAGGCGGTCACGGTCAGCTGGGCCGCGAGCACCCTGGCCACCGGCGGGGCGGTCGCCGGCTATGTCATCAAGCGGTACGACGCGAGCACGCTCGCCCAGCAGACCATCCTCTCCGCCTGCACCGGCACGATCACCGCCCTGACCTGCGTGGAGAACGCTGTCCCCGGCGGCTCGTGGAAATACACCGTCACTCCGCTCTTCGCGACGAACTGGCAGGGCCCGGAGAGCGCGAAGAGCACCACGGTGTCCGTGACCGTGCCAGACCTCACGGCTCCGACGAGCTCGATCAGCCTCTCGAACGTCACCGGCAGCGCGTTCCTGAGCGGGACGACGGTCTACTACCGCGGGACCGCCGCGGGCTCGTTCACCCTGACCAACGCCGTGAGCGACGCCGGCTCCGGACCCGCCTCGAGCGCGACGGCCACCCTGACCGGCGCCGCGACCGGATGGACCCACAGTCCGTCGACGGTCTCGACACCGTCGGGCGGGCCCTACGTCTCCACCGTGTTCAGCTGGGCCGCCGCCACCAACAGCGGCCCCGGCGAGGTCGTCACGGGTCGCGACCTGGCTGGCAACACCGTCACCGCGACCCTGTCGTTCGTCAACGACTCGAGCGCCCCGACCGCGGGGACGATCGCCTACACCAACGGCTACTCGCCGGGACGCTCGGTGAGCGTCACCTTCACCACCGGCAACGACGGCGGCTCCGGGATCGCCACCCGGCAGCTGCAACGCTCCGCGGCGACCCTGACCGGGGATGTCTGTGGCACGTTCGGGGCCTTCAACGACATCGGCCCCGACACCCCGACGTCACCGTACGTCGACAGCACCCTGGCCAATGGCTGCTACATGTACCGCTACGTGGTCACCGACCGGGTCAGCAACCAGGACATCGCGACCAGTGCCAGTGCGACCAAGGTCGGCTACGCCGCGGGAGTGACAGCCACCAGTGGCCTGCTCAGCTACTGGCGCCTCGGCGAGGCCTCATCCACTCTGAGCTCCATCGACTCGTTCACGGGCGCCTCGGCATCTGCCCTGACCAGCCACGTCGGCGAGGTCGGTGCCACCTGGGCGAACCAGGCCGTGGCCGGATCATCCAACATCGAGAAGATCAGCTCTGGAAACCGAGCCTTCCGCAGCGGGGCCGGCTGGTCGGTCAACTACTCGACGACGACGCCGCCGAGCGCGAACTACGCCGTCGAGGCCGACCTCTACGACAAGGCCGCGCTCACGAACGACTCGGCCGGTGTCATCACCCGCCTCGACACCACGACGTCCAACTACTACCAAGGCCACTGGTACCAGGGCCTCTGGCGCATCGGCAAGGTCACCGGGGGCTCCGCGTCCCCACTTGCGGTCAGCGCTGCCCAGCCTGCTCTGGTCGTCGGCGAGACCTATCGGCTGCGGCTGGAGGTGAGCGGCACCACCTCGACCGTGCTCACCCTCTACGTCAACGGCGCACAAATGGTCACCTTCACTGACACCACCTCGCCGTTCACGGCGGCGGGTAAGGGCGGCATCATCGACGGCTACACGACGGAGACGGCCACCAAGAGCGACACGGTCGGGTTGCACTTCGACAACTTCCAGATCACCCCCGGGACTTATCCGCGCGCTGCCGACAGCAAGGGCACCAACATTGGTGACTACAAGAACGGTGTGACGTTGGGAGCTACGGGGGCTCTGGCGGGCGCCACGAACACGGCTGCCCAGTTCGACGGCCAGAACGACTACGTGCACATGGCGGGCACCACCGGCCTTCCCGTTGGCGCCTCGGTCCGCTCCACGGAGCTGTGGTTCAAGACCTCGAGCGCTGCCCGGCAGGTGCTCTTCGCCTACGGCTCGGGCGTGGCTACCCAGGAGTACGGGCTCTGGCTCGACGCCGGCGGGACCACGATGACCGCCTGGGGCTATGGGACCGGCAACGACATGACGTTCACGATGCCCGCCGCCCTGAACAACGGTGCCTGGCACCAGGTGGTCAAGACCTACAGCGGCACCGCCATCATCCTGTACATCGACGGTGTCGCCCTGGCGTCGCAGGCCGCAACGCGTGCCACGGTCCTGGACCAGTGGAGCTTCGCGATCGGCGCGATTCTTCGGACGTCCGACACCAACGCGGGTGGGTTCTTCAACGGCTCGATCGACGAGGTCTCCTTCTACACGACGGTCCTGACCCAAGCCACGGTCACCGACCACTTCCAGCTCGCGAGCATTCCCCCGGTCGACGGGTCCGGACCGACGGGTGGCTCGGTCGACGCGAGCGGCCTGGTCGGCAGCGGCTCCCGCTACGCGACCTCGACGGCGTTGAACCTTGTGTTTGCGAAGGGCACCGACCCGGCCGGTGTCGCCGCCACGGGCAACACGCTGCTCCGGGCCACCGCGACCCTGACCAACGGCACGTGCGGCACCTACGGCACCTACACGCTCGTCACGGGCGGGACCGACCCGACCTCGCCGCTGGCCGACACTGTGATCGACCAGGCCTGCTACAGCTATCACTACGTCGTGCTCGACGGCCTCGGCAACGCCACGACCTACGCCAGTCCGGATATCAAGGTCGACCTGACCGCGCCGGGAGCGCCCTCGCTCGCCTTCTCGACGTTCACCAACACCTGGTGGGCCGGGTCCGGGACGACGGTCTACTACCGCTCGGCGGCCGCCTCTGGCTCGTTCACGGCCACAGGGACCGCGTCCGACGCGGTGTCGGGTATCGCGAGCTATGCCTTCCCGAGCCTCGGCACCAACTGGACCTCGACACCGGGTGCTCTCGGGGTCGTCACCTACTCCTGGTCCGGCGCCCCGGCCGCGCCCGGCACCCGGCAGGTCACGGCCACCAACAACGCCGGCAGCACGTCCGCGAGCTCACCGTTCACGTTGACCGCGGACGACACGGCACCGACGGCCGGCACGGTGACCTACGCAGGCACCACCCAGACGACCACCGCGGTCAGCGTCGGTTTCACGACCGGCACCGATGCGGGGTCGGGGCTGGGGACCCGGCTCCTGCAGCGTGCCTCCGCCACCCTCACTTCTGGCACCTGTGCCACGTACGGCGCTTTCGCCACCATCAGCGGCGGCACCAACCCGGTCAGCTCACCGGTGGTCGACACCGTGACCAGCGGCTTCTGCTACCAGTACCGGTACGTCGTCTCGGACAACGTCGGGAACGCGCACACGGCAACCAGTCCCAACGTCGTCAAGGCCGCCCTCAGCTACGACGCTGTGCTCCACCTGACGACCGGCCTGCTCGGCCACTGGCGTCTCGGCGAGGCGTCGGGCACGGTGGCGGCCGACGACAAGGGCACCAACCCCGGCACCTACGTCAGCACGCCGACGCTGGGAGTCGCGGGCGCGATCGGCGGCGACCCGAACACCGCGGTGCAGTTCGACGGCGTGACCGAGTACACGAGCATTCTGCGCCAGGTCTCCAACGACTTCTCGATCGAGTTCTGGTTCAAGTCAACCCAGGGAATCGGCACCGCGGCCAGCTGGCGGAGCGGGGCCGGCCTGGTCGACGCCACGCAGGCGGGGTCCCCTTTGAGCCCACAGGACTTCGGTGTCTCTCTACGCTCGGACGGCTTCATCGTCGCCGGAGTCGGAGGCACGTTCCTTGGCGCTGCTGACAAGTCGATCACGTCCTCGTTGGGTGGGTATGACAACGGTGCCTGGCACCACGTCGTCTTCACCCGCACCCAGTCCAGCGGTGCCATGGTGTTGTACGTCGACGGTGCCTCAGCAGCCACCGCAACGGGGAACACCGCCACGCTCGGCACCGGCGTCACCAACATCAACTTCGGAAGGATCCAGAGCGGAGTCGGCTACTACCTCGGGGCCCTCGACGAGGTCGCGATCTACACCAGCGTGCTCTCGGCAGCCACGGTCACCAACCACTACCAGACGGTCGACAATGCGGGCCCGACCGGCGGATCGGTCGACGCGAGCGGGCTGGTGGGCACCGGTGCCCGCTACGCGACCTCGACGGCGCTGAGCCTCAACCTGGCAACCGGCACGGACGCGAGTGGGGTGGCCACCACCGGCAACACGCTGCTGCGGGCGACAGCAACCCTGGCCAACGGCACCTGCGGCTCCTTCGGCACCTACACGCTCATCACGGGCGGGACCGACCCGACCTCACCGAAGACAGACACCGTGACCGACCAGGCCTGCTACAGCTACCACTACGTCGTGCTCGACACGGTCGGCAACGCCACGACGTACGCCAGTCCGTCCATCAAGGTCGACCTCACGGCACCGACTACTCCGTCGCTGGCCTTCTCGGTGTTCACCAACACCTGGTGGCCCGGGTCCGGGACGACGGTCTACTACCGCTCGGCGGCCGCCTCGGGCTCGTTCACGGCCACCGGGACCGCGACAGACGCCGTGTCGGGGATCGCCAGCTATGCCTTCCCGAGCCTCGGCGCCAACTGGACCTCCACCCCCGGTGCGCTCGGAGTGAACACCTACTCATGGTCAGGTGCGCCGGCGGCGCCCGGGACGAAGAACCTGACGGCGACCAACAACGCCGCCCTCACCTCCGCGAACTCACCGTTCACGCTGACCGCCGACGACACCGCCCCCACGGCCGGCGCGGTCACGTACACGAGCGCCACCCAGACCAGCACCTCGATCAGCGTCGGCTTCACGACCGGCACTGATGCGGGCTCTGGCATAGGGACCCGGCTCCTGCAACGTGCCTCCGCCACCCTGACCGGCACCACCTGCGGCACCTACGGCGCCTTTGCCACCATCACCGGCGGCACCAACCCGGCCACCTCGCCGGTGGCCGACACCGTGACGGGCGGCAGCTGCTACCAGTACCGCTACGTCGTCTCCGACAACGTCGGCAACAGCGACACCGCGACCAGCGCCAACGTCGTCCAGGTGAACCTGGGCTGCGGAACCCAGCTCGTTGGCAACCCGGGGTTCGAGAACGGCGCGGTGGCGACACCCTGGACGGCAAGCACAGGCGTCGTGACCAATGCGGGAACGGTCGGCGCCCACACCGGCACCTGGAAGGCGCTGCTCGGTGGCAACGGGGCCGACGTCACCGAGACCGCGTCTCAGGTCGTCACGATCCCGGCGGGCTGCATCGTCAGCCTCACCTACTGGCTTCAAGTCACCACGAGCGAGACCACCCACCCGTTCGACCACTTCAGCGTCAAGGTCACCAGCGGTGCCACCACCACGACCATGCAGGGCTACACGGACTCCGACGCGGGCGTTGCGTACGTCCTGCGCAGCGTGGACCTCTCGGCGTACGCCGGTCAGACGGTCACCCTGACCTTCGAGTCCGACGAGGACGCCAGCCTGCAGACCAGCTTCTGGCTCGACGACGTCGCCCTCACCACCACCGCATCGCCGGTCCTGGCGGCGAGTGGCGGCACGACCGCGCACACCGAGAACGTGCCGGTCGTCGTGGACTCGGGCATCACGGTCACCGACACCGACACGGCGAACATGGCGTCGGGCACCGTGACGGTCGGGGCCGGCTACACCGCCGGCCAGGACGTGCTGGCCTTCACCAACCAGAACGGCATCACCGGTTCCTGGAGCGCACCGACGTTGACGCTGACCGGCAGCGCCACCAAGGCGAACTGGCAGACCGCGCTCCGGTCGATCACCTACAACAACACCAGCGACACGCCGAACACCGGCAACCGGACGATCAACTTCGTGGTCAACGACGGCAGCTCCAACAGCAACACCGCCGCCAAGACGGTGTCGGTGACGGCGGCCAACGACGCGCCGGTCAACTCGGTGCCCGGCGCCCAGACCACCGCCATGAACACGGCCAGGGTGTTCTCGACCGGCAACGGCAACCTGTTCTCGGTCACCGACGTGGACGCCGCGGGCGGGACGATGCAGGTCCAGCTGGTCAGCACCAACGGCGCGACCACCCTGT
>JAWWPK010000481.1:0-7649 GCA_033854925.1 Nocardioidaceae bacterium
CGCCACGGCAGGTTGTCGAGCTGGCACTGGAACTTCGCGCCCGCCTCGTTCGAGACGAACTTGAACTTCACTCTCTGCTTGAAGAAGCGCTTGGGCGGCTTCTTGGTGAACCTGGCGTCCGGCGCGACCGTGTCGACGGTGAAGCTGCGCGCGGGCGGGCTCACCTCGACGGTGAACGCCGCGTCGATCGCCCGGACGGTGAAGCGGTGCGGCCCGTCCGGGAGCGGTGTCGTGGTGACAGGGCTCGAGCACGCCTGGAAGCCGCCGCCGTCGAGCTGGCACTCGAACGTCTTGCCGGTGTCGCTCTTGAACGTGAAGACCGGGGTGTTGTCCGAGGTCAGCCCGGACGGGCCGGTGGCGATGCTCGTCTTCGGGGCCGCGGCGAGCTCGAAGGCGCCCATGTCGCGGACCTTCGTTCCGTTGCCGTCCCCGTCCACGAAGTGGGAGTCGCCGTTCAGGTCGACGGTCGGCGGGGTGGTCCCGGGCTGTCCCTTGTCGATCACCGGCGAGGCCGGCGAGCCCCCGCGGAGGGCGAAGTTGGCGTTCGCCGGGTCCAGGAACTGGGGGTTGACCTTCAGGTTGCCGTCGCCGAACGTCGTGGTGGCCGTGCCGTGCGCGGCCGCCGGCGCTTCGCTGTCCTCGTAGTCGGTGTACGTCGTGGTGATCGTCGCGACGCTGTTCGCGGCAGGGGAGCCGTTGTTGTCCGCGACCGCCCGGATCGAGGTGTCGGGGCCGTAGACGATCGAGTTGGTCAGCGTGGCCGTGGAGGTCTGTTGCGCGGTCGGGAGGGTCGCGTCCGCGAGCACCCCCACCGAGCCGGTGCCGCCGCCGACGATCGTCAGGTGGTTGGCGATGACCGTCCGCGAGAAGGCGGCGCTGCTCGGATTGGCGGCCCTCAGCCCCGCACCGGTCGAGGTGCCGAGGTTGATCAGGGCGTCGTCGATGACGATGGTGCCGGCATCGACCCAAGCGCCGGGGCCGTTGCCGGTCATCCCCCGGATCGTGACCCGGGACAGCACGTCGAGCCCGCCCGTGGGCGAGGACAGCACGTAACCGGTCGAGCCGTTCCAGGTGCTGTTCGTGAAGGTGTTGCCGCCCTCCCCGAAGACGGCCCGGTTCGACGGACCCTGGGTGAGGTTGACCGTCGCGTCGTCGACCGTCGAGCTTCGGGCGTGCAGCCCGGTGGCGTTGGCGATCGAGCCGGACCCGATGACCACGACGCTGATGACCGTCGAGCCGTTGGAGACATCGATCCCTTGGTCCGACCCCGAGCTGGCGCCCTCCATGACGACCCGCAGGTTGCGGATGGTCGCGTTGTTGCCCGTGACGTACGGCTGCGCGGCCGCGTTGGCCGGGAGCGTGATCACCGTTGCGCCCGCGCCGGTGGCACCGGACCCCTGGAGCGTGATCCCGCTGGCCAGGGCATAGGGCCCATCGTTGTACGTGCCGGGCCCGACGCGGATGACGTCGCCGCTGGTCGCGTCCGCGATCGCGAGCGGGATGGTGGTCCGCGTGGTGTTGCAGACGGTGCCGGCGGGCACGGGCCCGACGCAGATGGTGCCCAGCGCGGCCTGTGCGGGCGCGGCGGTCAGCAGTGGGAGGGCAGGGGCGAGGAGGGCTCCGAGAAGGAGTGCGAGACGAGGGCGCACTGCTCGAGGGTACGTCGGCCGGTCAGCCGGTCCCTGGCAGCACCCGCTTGAGGAACTGGCGGGTCCGGTCCTGCTCCGGCGCGACCAGCAGCTTCGAGGGCGGACCCTGTTCGAGGATCCGGCCGCCGTCGAGGAAGCAGACCGTGGTGGCGATCTCGCGGGCGAAGCTCATCTCGTGGGTGGCCAGCACCATCGTGGTGCCGGCCTCGGCCAGGTCGCGGACGATGGTGAGCACGTCGCCGACCAGCTCGGGGTCGAGGGCCGCGGTGATCTCGTCGAGCAGCAGCAACTCGGGCTGGGTGCAGAGCGCCCGGACCAGCGCGGCCCGCTGCTGCTGGCCGCCGGAGAGCCGGTCCGGATGCTTGTCGACCTGGTCGCTCAGCCCGAAACGGGCCAGCAGGTCGCGGGCCCGGGTCGTCGCCTCGGCCCGCGACAGGCCGTGCACACGGATCGGCGCCAGCACGCAGTTGTCCAGCACGGTGAGGTGCGGGAACAGGTTGTAGGCCTGGAAGACCATGCCGATCCGGCGACGGACGGCGCGCGGGTCCACGCGCGGGTCCGACACCTCGACGCCGTCGAAGCGGATCACGCCGTCGTCGATCTGCTCCAGCAGGTTGAGACAGCGCAGCAGCGTCGACTTGCCCGACCCGGACGAGCCGATCAGGCAGACCACGTCGTGCTTGGGGACGACGAGGTCGATGTCGGCGAGCACCACCCGGTCGCCGTACGTCTTGCGGAGGTCCGTCACCTCCAGCAGCGGTTCGCTCACAGTGCTCCGGCCCGCTCGCGCTCCATCCAGCGGCGCTGGAGCCAGTCGGTGACGCGCGCCAGAGGGACCGTCATCACCACGAAGAAGCCGGCGACCACGACCAGCGGGGTGTAGTTGAAGTTGAAGTTGCCGTAGTCGCGGGCGGCGAAGACCGCGTCGAAGACCCCTGCGGCCGCGACCAGCGCCGTGTCCTTCTGCAGCGAGACGAAGTCGTTGAGCAGTGGCGGGATCACCCGGCGAACGGCCTGGGGCACCACGACGAACCGCAGGGTCTGGGCCCGGCTGAGCCCGAGTGCGGAGGCACTGGACACCTGCGAGGGATGGATCGAGTCGATGCCGGAGCGGAACACCTCCGCGACGTACGCGCCGTAGGAGAGGACGAGGGCGACTCCGGCCCAGAACAGCGCGCTGTTGGGGATGCCCTGCAGCTGCAGGGCCGGCATCCCGAAGGCGAGCAGCACCACGAGCAGGATGGTCGGTACGCCGCGGAACAGGTCGGTGTAGCCGACCGCGACCAGCCGCACCGGCAGCAGCCACGGTGCCCGCGCATTGCGCGCGAGCGCGACGGCCAGCGCGAGCACGAGGATGAGCGGCTCGCAGATGAGGAACAGCTTCACGTTGATCCAGAAGCCGTGCAGGATCGCGTCGAAGGACTTGCGGGCGTGGAAGCCGTTGAAGAACAGCTCATGCACGCGGGGCCAGCCGGGCGAGGTCAGGATCACGGCCAGGAGCACGCCGAAGACGACGACCGTGACCACTCCGGCCACGAGGACCGAGACGGCTCGCTGCCGTCGGCGTACCGCTCGACGCTGGAGCTCGCGCTCGCTGGGCGACCAGAGCTCGGTCATTGCAGCACGGGGACGTCCACCACGTCGGAGAGCCACTGCTGCTGGAGCTGGTCGAGGGCGCCGGACGCGGTCAGCGCGGCGAGGGCCTCGTTGACACAGCTC
Source organism: Nocardioidaceae bacterium (assembly GCA_033854925.1). Lineage (GTDB taxonomy): Bacteria > Actinomycetota > Actinomycetes > Propionibacteriales > Nocardioidaceae > Nocardioides. Next base: position 3,369 of record JAWWPK010000481.1, read on the forward strand.
ACCAGTCCACTGCCCTTCTGGAAGAGCATCCCGAACTCCTCCTGCTTGCCCGTCTCAGGCTGGAACTGACCCACGATCGTGCTCTTCGGGATCTCGACGGCGCTGATGTAGAACGCCGTGGGCAGGTCCGCCAGGATCGCGTCGACCTGGTTGTTGAGCAGCGCCTGCTTGGCGGCGTTGGTGTCCTCGAAGACGGCCGGCTCGTGGGCCGGCTTGATCACGTCACGGATGGCGCTGAGCGACGTCGTGCCGGTCTGAGCGCCGAGGTTGTAGTCGGCCAGGTCGGCGATGCTCGTCACCTCCGAGACCGGGGAGCCCTTGAGCGCGATCACGGCCTGCGCGGCGGCGTAGTAGCCATCCGAGAAGTCGACGACCTCGGCCCGCGCCGGCGTGATGGAGATCTGGTTGATGTCGAAGTCGAAGTCCTTGTCGCCCGGCTTGTAGGAGGTGTTGAACGGGACCTTCTCCCACTGCACCTGGTCCGGGGTGAAGCCGAGCTGCGCGGCCACGGCGTAGGCCACCGCCGACTCGTAGCCCTTCGCGTTGGTGGGGTCGTTGTCGACGAACCACGGCTCGTAGGCCGGCGAGTCGGTGCCGATGGTCAGCTGGCCGGCGGCGTTCAGCGGCAGCTGGTCGGGCGCGCACTCGGGTGAGAGGCCACCGGCATCAGTGGCCTCCTCGGTCGGAGCGCTCGAGTCGCTCGCCCCCGGGGTCGGAGTGCCCGACGAGCTGTTGTCGGAGGCGGTGGGGCTGCTGCTGTCATCCGCCGGCGCGCACGCCACCAGTGGGACCAGGACCAGGGGCAGGACGGCGAGGCCGGCACGAACGCGCATGTGCGTGATCGTAGGGCTCGCGTGGGTCACAGCTCCATGAGGCGTCCGGGCCAGAAGCCGGGGGTGACCTGCGCTGCCCGCGCGCGCACCTCGTCGAGGTCGGCCTCCCAGGTGTGGCCGCTGTCGGTGCGGCGCAGCACGTAGCCGAGGCCATGGGTGCGGTACGTCGCGCCGCCGGCCGCGCGGACCGCGGCGATCAGCTGGGCGTCGACGTGGCGGCGTACGGACCGGAAGCCGCCGACCTCGCGCAGCAGGCCGCGGTCGACCATGAGCGTGCCGCCGGCGACGAACTGGCGGTAGACCTCGCTCGGCTGGCCGAGCCGGACCGTCTCGTCGGTGGGCTCGAGGTAGTAGACGTCGTCGGGCATGCCGAGCAGCTCGGCGCTGCTGTAGGCGCGGGCCAGCAGGAGGTCGGCGACGACGTCGGGGGCGTACCAGTCGTCGTCGTCCATCTTGAGGACCACGTCGCCCTGCGCGGCCTCCGCGGCGGCGTTCAGGACGTCGCCGAACAGCTCGTCGGCAGGCCTCGGCACGTGCTGGACGGTCAGGCCGTCCCCGAGCTCGGCCAGCCGTCCCGGGTCCACCTCGAAGCCGTGCGGTGCCAGCACCAGCTCGAGCCGGTCGACGCCGCGCTGCCGGGCGACCTGGCCCAGCGCGTGGTCGAGGAGGTCGGGGCGCCGGGTGGCCATCACGATCGAGACGCTGGGCTGGGTCGCGACTCGGACGCCGGCCAGCTCGCCGAGCCGGGTGCGCCACGCGGTCGAGGAGTACGCCGTGAGAGCGGCGCGGCGGAGCACCACGCTGTGCTCCTCGCGGGCCTGCGGGTCGGCCAGGTCCACCTCGGTGGTGATCGCCGCGGTGACCGCCTCGCCGAGGTGGGCGGCGACGCGGGTGGCGACGCGATCCGCGGTGAGCGGTACCCCGGCCATCGCCAGCCCGGCGATCACGCGGGCAGCCAGGAGGGGTGTCGCCTGCGGGAGGTCGGCGTGCACGCCGAGGTTGCCACGCAGCCCGCGGACGAGGGCCTCGGTCGGGCCCCGTCCCCAGTCCAGCTCGGAGAGGTCGACGACCGGCCCGTCGACGTCGCGCTCGAAGCCCATCGGGTTCAGCAACCGCTCGTCGAGCGGCCCGAGCGCGACCATCGGGTCGGGGTCGGACAGCTCGAGCGGGTCGGCGGCCACCTTGTCGGTCGCCTCCTCGTCCAGGACGATTCCGCGCTGGCCGGCATGGTCGGGCCAGACCGCCTGGCGGCCGAGCTCGGCGACGACCCGGCGCACCGGCACCGACGACGCGAAGCGGAGCACGGTGAGCCAGCCACCGTCGACGGCCCGGGACCGGATCATGGCCAGGGCGGGCCACTCCGGCCGCGGGGTCAGGGAGAGCGCCGAGCTGCCCTCGTCGAGCCACACCGCCAGCGCCGCCGTACGCACGCCCTTCGGGACGCGAAGGGCACGGAGCTCGCCTCGGTCGCGGACCGTGACCGCCACCCGGTCGTACTTGCCGGGCTCGACCTCGCCGTCCGGCCCGATCACGACGTGGGACTTCGGGGCCTCTTGCACGAAGCCGTCGACCGCAGGACCCGGTCCCATCAGGCTCTGCTCACTGACGGGGGCTCCTGCAGCTCGAGCCGAAGCGTGAGCGGCCTCGGCTCCAGCTGCATCCACTGCTTGGTCACGTAGTCGACGACGTGTACGCCGGCCGGTGCCTCGATCCGCTTCAGCCCCTCGATCTCGTGGCCGCGGCCCTCGTGCAGGGCGCGGTTCACCTCCAGCTCGCGGGCCTTGCGCGGTGTCCGGATCGGGTCGAAGGACGTGTCGCTCCAGTGCGCGAACTCGTCCTGGTCGAGCCACTTGAGCTCCACGCACATCCCCTCGGGGGCGACGATCCGCTCGCTGGTCGGCGGGAACTCGCGGACCTCCCACTCGAAGGCCTTCACGAAGGTGAACTCCGGCCCCATCGGGTAGACCCACGGCTCGAGGAACCGGTAGCCGAGGTCCAGCCACGCCACCGACTCGCTCTCCACCGACATCGGGTGCCGCGGGATCGCCACCACGGCGTTGGAGTCCTCGAGCTGCCAGGACAGGTCGCGCAGCAGCTCGACGCCCTCGGCGGTGAGCACCATGTCGCCGTCCCACTTCATGGAGTACGACGTGCGCACGTGCGCGAACGACCAGTTGTAGAAGTAGGTCAGGGAGTGCACCGAGTCCGGCGGGGTCTCGAGGTGCTCGGTGCCGGCCCGCGCCACCTCGAAGGGATAGCCGGCGAGCGTGAACCTCGTCGAGGCCCCGTGCTCGTCGGCGACCCGCTGGGCGATCTCTGCGGTCCCGTCGTCGGAGCCGTTGTCGACCAGGACGACGTGCTGGACGGCGTCGAACATCGGCGGCAGCACCCAGGGCAGGTTGCGCGCCTCGTTCTTGACCCGGAACACGCAGGTGAGCCCCGGCGTCAGCGGGCCGTCCTCCCACGCCCAGCGGACCGGGAAGTCGGCCGGGTCGGGTTCGCTCACTTGCTCAACGCCCTGCGGATCCGCCGACGCGCGCGCACCGACAGGGACTCACCGGCCGGTCGCCGCTCCTCGAGCGCCTGCTGCCGCCCCTCGCGGCGGGCCGCGATCACGCTGGACTGTGCGACCGCCTCGGCCTGGTCGTAGAACGCGACGTACGACTCCCGGACCTCGTCGAGCAGCGCGTGCACGTCGGGGGTGTCGCCGCCGGGCTCCGCCAGCTTGCTGAGCCCCCGCCAGGTCTCCTCGGCGAGCTCACGCAGCTTGTCGGGGACGTCCACGTCGTCCCACGTCGTCTGGACGCGCTTGAGGTCGGGGTCGATGAACTGGTGCACCTTGCGGATGTCGTTGGCGCTGGCCCCCTTGACCGCCTCGAGGTCGAGCTCCTGGCCCAGCCGGAACACCGGGACCGTCCAGTCGGTGAGCAGGTCGTCGTACCGGACGAACGCCCTGGTGCCCTCGCGGGTCGCGCGCTCGGTGTGCAGCATCATGTTGACCCAGGCCGCGGTGCGCTGGACCTCGCTGAACGCGCTCCCCGTCTGCCCCGGTGCGTAGTAGCGCTGCTTGCTGCCGACCACCTCGGTGACGTGCCGCAGCATCGTGACGTACGACGGCTGCGCGTCGGTGCGCAGCGCCGCCGACTTCCAGAGCCCCAGGAACCACGCGAGCCGGGGGTCCTTGATCACCAGCTCGTCGATGGCCGGCTCCTCGCCCAGCTCTGTGACCTGTGCTTCCTTGAACTGCGGCCCCAGCCACTCGGTCAGCCGAGCCCGAGTGATCCCGGAGGCGCTGGCCTTGCCGGTCTCGTACCACGCCGACGGACGCGCGTCGGACACCTGCACGTGGCACCGCTGCAGCAGCTCGTGGTGGAGGTCGACCACCCACTTCGACTCCGCGAAACCCTTCGGGTTGGTCTCGTCAGCCCGCACCTCCGGCTGCGGCACG
>JAWWPK010000482.1:0-9294 GCA_033854925.1 Nocardioidaceae bacterium
CCGCCGCCGGTTCGTCGTCGCTACCGCGCGCAAGGACCCCGCCACCCACCGCGACCGCGGTCACCACTCCCGCGACGAGGAGGAAGCCGGCGGGGACGCGCATCCGAAGAGCGTAGGGCGATGCGAGGATGCGACGGATGAGTGCACCTCGAGAGATCCACGCGGCGGCGGCCGGGCAGCTCGAGGGGGCGCTCGGCCTTGACGCGCTCGTCGGTGCCGGTGGGCTGAGCCCGGACCGGAGGCAGACCTTCGCGCTGCGGCTGGACCGGTACTGGCCCGACCTCGAGGCGGCAGTCACCGAGATCCACCCCGACCCCGAGGTCGCGAGCGAGCTGCTCGCCGGGCTGGTGCACGTCGCGGCGGCGGCGTACGCCGAGCGCCCGGCGGACCTGCACCAGCTCGACCAGCGCCGGCTGCTCACGCCCGACTGGCTGCAGCAGCCGGGGATGTTCGGCTACGCCTGCTACGCCGAGAGGTTCGCGGGAGACCTCCAGGGCGTCGCCAACCACCTAGACCACCTCGAGGACCTCGGCGTCACCTACCTGCACCTGATGCCGCTGCTCCAGCCCCGCGAGGGCGACAACGACGGCGGCTACGCCGTCCAGGACTACCGCGCGGTCCGGCCCGACCTCGGCACCACCGAGGACCTCCGGGAGCTGGCAACCACGCTGCGCGGCCGGGGCGTCAGCCTGGTCATCGACCTGGTTCTCAACCACGTCGCCCGCGAGCACGACTGGGCGGCGCGCGCCCGGTCCGGCGAGCCTGAGTCGTCCCGGTACCGCGACTACTTCCACGTCTTCCCCGACCGCGACCAGCCCGACCAGTACGAGCGGACCCTGCCCGAGGTGTTCCCCGACTTCGCGCCCGGCAGCTTCTCCTGGGACGACGAGCTCGAGGGCTGGGTCTGGACGACGTTCAACGAATGGCAGTGGGACCTCAACTGGGCCAATCCGGCCGTGCTGGCCGAGTTCGCCGAGATCATCCTGTGGCTGGCCAACCTCGGCGTCGAGGTGTTCCGGCTGGACGCCATCGCCTTCCTGTGGAAGCGGATGGGCACCAACTGCCAGAACCAGCCAGAGGTGCACGCGGTTACCCAGGCGCTGCACGCACTGACCCGGATGGCGGCACCGGCGGTGGCGTTCAAGGCCGAGGCGATCGTGGGGCCGCGCGACCTGGTCCAGTACCTCGGCACCGGCCGGCACGCCGGCCGAGTGAGCGACCTCGCCTACCACAACAGCCTGATGGTGCAGACCTGGTCGATGCTCGCGACCGGCAACACGATCCTGGCCCGGCACGCCCTCCGTGCGCTGCCGCCGACGCCCAGCACCGGGACCTGGATCACCTATACGCGCTGCCACGACGACATCGGCTGGGCGATCGACGACTCCGACGCCTACGCCGCCGGTGTCACCGGCCCGGGACACCGGCACTTCCTGTCCGACTGGTACGCCGGCACCTTCCCCGGGTCGTGGGCCCAGGGCCTGGTCTTCCAGGCCAACCCAGAGACCGGCGACAAGCGGATCAGCGGCACCGCAGCCTCCCTCGCCGGGCTCAGCGAACAAGACGTAGGCGGCCAGCCTCCGCAGGACGAGGAGGCCGCGCTGGCCCGGCTCTTCCTGGCCCACGCGATCGCGGCCGGCTGGGGCGGGATCCCGGTGATCTGGAGCGGTGACGAGCTGGCCCAGCCCAACGACCCCGGCTGGGCGTCGGAAGAAGGCCACGAGGGCGACAACCGCTGGGCGCACCGCCCCCGGCTGGACTGGACGCGGGCGGCCTCCCGCCACGACCAGCGGACCGTGCCCGGCCGGGTGTTCTCGGGCCTGGCACACCTCGCGCGGATCCGCGCGAGCCTGCCGCAGCTGCACGCCTCCGCGACCACCACCGTGCTCTCGGAGACCGACGACGGCATCCTCGCGGTGGTCCGCCGGCACGCGAGCGGCACCTTCGTCGGCCTCTACAACGTCTCCGAGCGCCGACGGCCCTTCCACCTGCACCGGCTGCGCGCGGCCGGCCTCACCACGCCGTACGACGCCCTCGGGGGACACGTCCTCGAGGTCGGTGGCGACGGCGTCCTCTGGCTGCCGGCGTACGCCGCGTGGTGGGTCGTGGACGCGCCGCAGCGTCAGGTTCCCTAGGCACGCACAGGGCTCACGTACCCTCGGTCCACGTGATTCGGTTCGAGAAGGTCAGCAAGGCTTATCCCGGGACGGGCAACCCGGCGCTCGACCAGGTGAGCATCGACATCGACAAGGGTGAGTTCGTCTTTCTCGTGGGCCAGTCCGGCTCCGGGAAGTCGACCGCGCTGCGGCTGGTGCTCCGCGAGACCCGCTCGACCGGCGGCCGCGTGCACGTCGCCGGGAAGGACCTCAACCGGCTCGCCGGCTGGAAGGTGCCGCGGCTGCGCCGCCAGATCGGCACCGTGTTCCAGGACTTCCGGCTGCTGCCCAACAAGACCGTCTCGGAGAACGTCGCGTTCGCGCTCCAGGTGATCGGCAAGTCCCGCGCGGAGATCCGCACGGTGGTGCCGCAGACGCTCGAGCTGGTCGGTCTGAACGGCAAGGGCGAGCGGATGCCCGACGAGCTCTCCGGCGGCGAGCAGCAGCGGGTCGCGATCGCGCGCGCCTTCGTCAACCGGCCGATGATCCTGATCGCCGACGAGCCCACCGGCAACCTCGACCCGACCACGTCGGTCGGGATCATGAAGCTGCTCGAGCGGATCAACCGCACCGGCACCACGGTGCTGATGGCGACCCACGACAACACCGTCGTCGACCAGATGCGCAAGCGGGTCATCGAGCTCGACCACGGCCGCGTGATCCGCGACGACGCCCAGGGCGCCTATGGGGCGGCCGGCTGATGCAGTTCCGCTACGTCTTCTCCGAGCTCCGTCAGGGGCTCCGCCGCAACCTCTCGATGCACATCGCGGTGGTGCTGACGCTCTTCGTGTCGATGACCCTGCTCGGTCTCGGTGTGCTGATGAAGCAGCAGTCCGACATCGCTACTCGCTACCTCGGCAACCAGCTCCAGGTGACCGTCTACCTGTGCCGCGACGGCGACGCGAACCCAGCCTGCGCAGGCCAGGTCACCGATCAGCAGAAGGCAGCGATCGAGAAGGCCATCAAGGACAACCCGGAGACCGCGGACGTTCGCTACGAGTCCCAGGACGAGGCGTTCGCCAAGGTCAGGGAGCTCTACGGCGCCGACCAGTTCGACGGCCCCAACCCGGCGATGACCGCGGCGGACATGCCGCAGTCCTACTGGATCACGCTCAAGGACCCGAAGCAGTTCGAAGGCGTCACCAGCGCGGTGGTCGGCCTCGACGGCGTCTCCCAGATCCGTGACCTGCGCGACACGGTCAAGATCCTCTACGAGTGGCTCGACGCGCTGAAGTACGGCTCCTGGGGCATCGCCGGCTTCCTGCTGGTCGCGGCGTTGCTGCTGGTCGCCAACACGATCCGGTTGGCGGCGTTCGCGCGCCGCAAGGAGATCGCGATCATGCGGCTGGTCGGCGCCTCGACGCTCTACATCGCGCTGCCGTTCCTGCTCGAGGCGGTGGTGACCGCGGTCATCGGTGTCGCGCTCGCCGCCGGGACCCTCGGGGCGTTCATGTACTTCGTGGTCCACCAGCGGATCGCTGACTCGATCTCGTTCATGCCGTGGATCGGACTGCCCCAATACACGACCGCTCTCATCGTCATCGCGATCCTCGGACCGGTCCTGACCCTGCTTCCGACACTCCTACTGACCCGCAAATACCTCAAAGTCTGAGCTCGAGCCCTTACGGTCGGGGCGTCCGAAAGGTTACTTCCCCGACCGATTGGTACGACTGTGCGCGTCTTCCCCGGCGCCGCCAACCGTCCTGTGTTGGCGACCCTTCTCCTCGTGGCGACCCTGGGCGCCACCGCGCCCGCGGCGCAGGCCGGCCAGGGCGACGACCTGAAGGACAAGCAGAAGCACGTCCACGCCCAGGTCGAGCAGGCCCAAGCCGACGTCGAGGACGCCAGCAAGGCGATCCTGAGGGCGAAGGCCGCGCTGGCCGACGCCGAGACGCAGCTCGCGGCCGCTCAGTCCGACTTCGCGGCGAAGCAGGCGCACGCGGCCGACGTGCAGGCGCAGCTCGTGGTCGCCGACGCCGAGAACGCGACGCGGCAGGCCGCACTCCAGGTCGCCCAGGCCAACCTCGCCCAGGCCAAGGCCGACGTGGTCGCAGGCCAGGCCGCGCTGGACGCGCAGCAGGCGACGGTCAAGAACACTGTCGTCGCGACGTACGAGCAAGGCTCGCCCGAGCTGCTCGCGTGGACCGGCTACCTCGCGTCACAGACCCCGGCCGACCTGGTCCGGAAGATGGAGTACGCCGACACCGTCGCCGAGGACCAGAACAGCGTCTTCGACCAGCTGCACGCCGCCGAGCTGGCGCTGCACGCCCAGAAGGATGCGGTCAAGGCCGCGGAGGACGCCGCCAACGAGCAGGCCGACCTGGCGGCGCAGCAGCTGGTCAACGTCCAGCACCTGAAGGACCAGGCGGACCAGGCCGCCAACGACGCGCTGCTCGCCCAGAACCAGGTCACGCTCACCGTGGCCGCCCGCGAGAAGGCCCAGCACAAGGCCCAGCGCGCCAAGGCCAAGGACGAGGCCGACCTGGCGAGGCTGAGGCATCAGGAAGCCCACATCAAGCACCTCATCATCGCTGCGGCGGCTGCCGACCACAGCACCGGCTTCGTCGGCCAGGACAACGGCTTCCTGCTGGCGCCGGTGGTCGGCCCGGTCACCTCGCCGTTCGGCTACCGGATCCACCCGATCTACGGCTACTGGGGGCTGCACGACGGCACCGACTTCGGCGTCTCCTGCGGCGAGGGCATGCGCGCCGCCTCGGACGGCAAGGTGATCTCGCGCTACTACTCCTCGATCTACGGCAACCGGCTCTACCTCGACGTCGGCAAGGTCAACGGCCACAACCTCACCGTCGTCTACAACCACGCCACGTCGTACCGCGTGAACGTCGGCGACACCGTCGCCCGCGGCGAGATCGTCGGCTACGTCGGCTCGACCGGCTGGTCCACCGGCTGCCACCTGCACTTCACGGTGCTGCAGGACGGCACCGCCGTGGATCCCATGAACTACCTGTAGCAACCTGGGTTTCGAGACGGCTGCCAGCACAACTTCCTCAACCACCGGTGGTTGAGGAGGACGTTCCGCGCCCGTCTCGAAACCAGGTGCGCCGGGGCTGGGACACAACCCCGTTGCCCATGGCTGGGAGAATGGCGGGATGGCCAAGGAGCAGGGGCGCAAGGTCGTCGCGCAGAACCGCAAGGCGCGGCACGACTACGCGGTCGAGGACACCTTCGAGGCGGGCCTCGTCCTCCAGGGCACCGAGGTCAAGTCGCTGCGCGAGGGACGGGCCTCGCTGGTCGACGGGTTCGTGGACATCGACGGCGGCGAGGCCTGGCTGCACAACGTGCACATCCCGGAGTACTCCCAGGGCACCTGGACCAACCACTCCGCCCGGCGCAAGCGCAAGCTGCTGCTCAACCGCGACGAGATCGACAAGATCGAGCGGCGGGTCAACGAGAAGGGGTTCACGATCGTGCCCCTGTCGCTCTACTTCCTCAACGGCCGGGCCAAGGTCGAGATCGCCCTGGCCAAGGGCAAGAAGACCTGGGACAAGCGGCACGCGCTCGCCGAGCGGCAGGCCGAGCGCGAGACCGAGCAGGCCGTGGGTCGCCGGCTGAAGGGGATGGACTGACCCCGTTGGTCGAGCCTGTCGAGACCACCGCAGCGGAGGCACCCGACCGGAGCGAGGACGTCGCACCGGTCCGCGCCTTCTGGGAGGGACTCGGCCTGCCCGGCCTCTTCGACGTGCACGTGCACTTCCTGCCACCGAACATCCAGAAGGCGGTCTGGCACGTCTTCGACTCCGCCGGCCCGAAGATCGGGCGGGAGTGGCCGATCCGCTACCGGCAGTCGCACGAGGAGCGGGTCGAGCTGCTGCGCGCGATGGGCGTACGCCGGTTCTCGACGCTGCCGTACGCCCACAAGCCCGGCGTCGCGGCGTACCTCAACGACTGGTCGCGCTCGTTCGCAGCCGACGTCCCCGAGGTGCTCTGGTCGGGCACCTTCTTCCCCGAGGACGATGTGGCGACGTACGTCTCCGAGCTGGTCGGGGCCGGCGTCGAGCTGTTCAAGCTGCACCTGCAGGTGGGCGAGTTCCACCTCGACGACCCGCTGCTCGGCGACGTGTGGGGGCTGCTCGAGGAGGCCGACGTGCCGGTCCTCGTGCACGCCGGCTCGGGTCCCGTCGGCAACGACTTCACCGGCCCAGACTCCATGCAGCGGCTGCTGGCGCGGCACCCGCGGCTGCCGATCATCGTGGCCCACATGGGGGCGCCGGAGGTGGTGCGCTTCCTGCGGCTGGCCGAGGAGTTCGACCGGGTCCGGCTTGACACCACGATGGTGTTCACCGACTTCTTCGGCATGCCCTACCCCGACTCGCTGGTGCCGCGGCTGGTGGACCTGCAGGCCAAGATCCTGCTCGGCACCGACTTCCCCACCATCCCCTATCCCTACGTGCACCAGCTCGAGGGGCTGGCCCGCCTCGACCTCGGCGACGACTGGCTACGGGCGGTCTGCTGGGAGAACGGCGTCGCGCTGTTCGGCGAGCAACGGCCCTGAGCCAGACTCTCGGCATGGACATCTGGACGACTCTGGCCGAGGAGCGCCGGGCCACCGCCGACCTGCTGGCCGGGCTGACCGAGGAGCAGTGGGCGGCGCCCAGCCTCTGCTCGGCGTGGACGGTCAAGGACGTCGCTGTGCATCTGGTGCCGAACACCGGCAAGGGACTGGGCGAGTTCGTGTGGGCGACGGTCCGGGCCCGCGGCAACCTCCACCGGGCGAGCGAGTCGCTGACCGCCAAGTACGCCGCCGCGATGTCGACCGCCGAGGTCGTGGCCGCACTGCGGGCCGACGCCGAGGATCGCTTCGCGCCACCCGGCGTGGGCGTGCACGGCCCCTATACCGACGTGCTCGTGCATAGGCTCGACATCGCCGTACCGCTGGGCGTCGAGGTGGATCGCCCGGTCGAGCCGTGGCGCGAGGCGCTGGACTTCCTGGTGAGCAGCAGGGCGCGGCGCGGCTTCGTCGAGCGCGGGCTGCCCGATCTCACGCTCCGTGCGACCGACCTCGACTGGTCGTACGGCGGCGGGCCTGAGGTGAGCGGGCCGGCTGCCGCCCTGGGCCTGAGCCTGTGCGGCCGATCCGCGTTGCTGGACCGCCTGAGCGGGCGGGGCCGGGGATACCTGGCGACCTGGGTCGGTTGAACCGCGCGGTCGGCACGAGCGCTCCGTGGCCCTGACGGCTCGACTAGCCCTGTCTGCACCCACCGGGCAATCGACGGACTGGGGACCACGACGCACCTAGTGTCGCAGAAGTGTCCTTGACCCCCATGCGTCGCTCAGGCCTCGCCGCCACAACTGCCCTGCTCCTGCTGACCGCGGCCTGCTCCGGGGGCGGGTCCGGCAAGCAGGACAAGCCGAACCAGGGCTCCGGCGCCGCCGGCAGCCCAGCGACGAGCGCGCACACCGGCCGAGAGGGCGACGGGTGGACGGTCCTGCACTACTCCATGGCCGACACCAACCTCGAGCCGTTCATGGTGGGCGACGTCAACGAGCTCGGTGCGGTCGGCTCCAACGACAACCTCCACGTGCGCGAGTTCATGGACCGCTCGGCGGAGTACGGCGACGACGAGCTACTCGACCAGGGCAGCTGGGTCGGCGGCCGGGTGCTCGACCTCGGAGCCGATGGAGTGACCGAGGTCGTCTCCGACCTCGGCCCTGTCGACTCCGCGGACCCCGCACTGCTCGCTCAGTTCATCGCCGACGGCATCACGCAGCACCGTGCCGGCCACTACGCGCTGATCATCTCCGACCACGGGGCCTCGTGGCCCGGGATCGGGCCCGACGAGGGCAGCGACTACGACGTGCTCGACCTCGCCGAGCTCACCGACGCCGTGTCCACCGGTCTCGAGCAGGCCGGCGTGGACAAGCTCGACCTGCTCGGCTTTGACGCGTGCCTCATGGCCAACTACGAGGTGGCCAGCGCCGTCGCGCCGCTCGCTGACCGCCTGGTCGCCTCCCAGGAGCTCGAGCCCGGCCACGGCTGGAACTACGGCTCGCTCCAGGTGCTGGCCGACAACCCGGACACGACGGCCGACCAGCTCGGCTCGGCCATCCTGGCCGGGTTCGAGAGCCAGGCCGTGGAGCAGGGCACCCAGGACCAGATCACGCTGGCGCTGATCGACCTCACCCAGATGGGCGCGGTCGACGCGGCCGTGTCCGACTTCGCGGCGGCCCTGACCGAGGCGTCCACCGCGGTGGCGCCCGCCGTCGGCCAGTCCGAGGCCACCACGCTGGCGTTCGGCAAGAACCCCGACGAGTCCCAGGACAAGCACCTCAGCGACCTCGGCCTGCTCGCTGCCTCGATCGGCGCGTCCGCCCCTGAGGTCGCCGACCAGTCCGACGCCCTCGTCAACGCCCTCGACGCGGCCGTGCTCGACCAGATCGACGGCTCCGGCACAGCGGGCGCCACCGGCCTGTCGATCTACCTCCCGCCGGTCGCGGAGCTCGCCGACCCGGCGTACGCCGAGGTCGTCAGCTCCGGGCCGTGGGGCTCCTTCCTCGACTCCTACTACGGCGCCGGCGACGCGATCCCCACTGACCAGCTGCCCACCTTCACCGACCCGGAGGCCGGGCCCGACGTCGTCTTCGAAGACGACGGAAGCATCACGCTGAACGGGGTCTTCGACGCCGCAGCGTTCGGCAACATCACCGAGGCGACGGTCAGCTATGCGCTGGTCAACGACGACGGCTCGATCACCTACCTCGGTGAGGAGGTCAGCGACTTCGCCGACGACGGGTCGGTCTCCGGCAGCTACGACCTCACCTCGCTGCAGATCGACGACGGCGAGGACTCGGCCTACGCCTACGTCGACCTGACGCTGAGTGAGGATCTGTCCACCGGCTTCCTCGACGTGCCGATGACCTACTACGCCTCGACCGACCCCGACCAGCAGGACCCCCAGGACGCGCTGCTCTCGCTGGTCCTCGACGCCGCGACCAGCGAGTTCGTCAGCGAGACGATCTACATCTACGACGAGGTCTCGGCCGGGTACGGCGAGCTCGCGCCGGACCCCGAGGGCATCCTCATCCCTGACGTGCTGACGATCGGCGCCGACGGTGAGCAGGTGTGGGAGCCCACGACCGACGTCGGCGTCTACTCCGACGTGGACAACCTCAGCTATGA
>JAWWPK010000483.1:0-2839 GCA_033854925.1 Nocardioidaceae bacterium
CCACGCCCTCGATGACGTCGCCGTCGCCGGGGATCCGCTCCCCGGCGACCACGACGACTACGTCGCCGGCGTGCAGCGAGGTGCTGGCCACGTCGTCGGTGGGCAGGTCGGCCAGGTTGCCGGTGTACTTCAGCTGGTCGGAGCTCCCGCGGACCTTGCGCGCGGTCGTCTCCTGCTGGAGCGTGCGCAGGCTGGCGGCCTGGGCCTTGCCGCGGCCCTCGGCGACGGACTCGGCGAGGGTGCCGAAGAGCACGGTCAGCCACAGCCAGACCGTGACCATCCAGCCCATGGTGCTCGGGTCCTTGATCGACAGCACGGTGGTGACCACGGCGCCGATCTCGACCACGAGCATGACCGGGGTGGCCAGCAGCGCGCGCGGGTCGAGCTTACGCAGGGCGCCGGGCAGGGCCTCGGTGATCTGCGCGGGGGTGAGCACGCTGGGCACGGGGGCCGGCGCGACGGTTGAGGGTGCGTTCACGACAGGGACTCCACGACCGGCCCGAGGAAGAGCACGGGCACATAGGTGAGGCCGACGACGACGAGGGCGACGCCGGTGAGGAGGACGACGAACAGTGGCCGGTGCGTCGGCAGGGTGCCGGCGCCGGCGGGCGACCGTTTGGCGGCGGCGAACCGGCCGGCCAGGGCCAGCACGAAGATCATCGGCAGGAACCGGCCGAGCAGCATCTCGAGCCCGAGCAGGGTGTTCCAGAACGGCGTGCCGGTCGTGATGCCGCCGAACGCCGAGCCGTTGTTGTTGGCCGCCGACGTGACGGCGTAGAGCATCTCGGAGAACCCGTGGGGACCGGAGTTGAGGATGCCCGCCGGTCCCTGGTCGAAGCTGACCGCCGCCGCGACGCCGACGAGCAGCAGGACCGGGGTGGTGAGCACGTAGAACGCCACCATGACGATCTCGCGCTGGCCGATCTTCTTGCCGAGGTACTCCGGCGTCCGGCCGACCATCAGCCCGGCCAGGAAGACCGTGACCACGGCCAGCATCAACATGCCGTAGAGGCCGGAGCCCACCCCGCCAGGTGCGATCTCGCCGAGCATCATGTTGAACATGGCCACGCCGCCCCCGGGGGCGGTGAGCGAGTCGTGCATGCCGTTGACGGCACCGGTCGACGTACCCGTGGTGGATGCGGCGAACAGGGCGGTGGCCGCTTCACCGAAGCGGGTCTCCTTGCCCTCCATGGCACCGCCGGCCAGCTGGGGAGCGGTGCCGGGCGCGGCCATCTCGGCCCAGGTCAGCAGCCCGACCGCGATCGACAGCAGCAGCGCCATCACGCCGCCGACCGCGATGCCCTGGCGTCGGTCCTTGACGATCAGGCCGAACGCCCACGCCATCGCGAACGGGATCGCCAGCTCGAGGTAGATCTGGATCAGGTCGGTGAAGGGCGTCGGGTTCTCGAAGGGGTGGGCGGAGTTGACGTTGTAGAAGCCGCCGCCGTTGGTGCCGAGCTGCTTGATCGCCTCCTGGCTGGCGACCGGCCCACCGGTCAGGGTCTGGCTGCCGCCGGTCAGCGTGTGCAAGACGTGGTCGCCGGCGAAGTTCTGCACCGCGCCGAACAGGATGAGCAGGAAGGCCGCCGCCAGCGAGATCGGCAGCAGCACGCGCAGCACCGTGCGCACCAGGTCGGCGAAGAAGTTGCCGACCCGTCCGTCGTGGTCGGCGCGGGCGAGGCCGCGGGCGAACGCCGCCGCCACGGCCATGCCGACCGCCGCGCTCACGAAGTTCTGGACGGTCAGCCCGGACATCTGCATGAGGTGGCCGACCGCGGCCTCGCCGGAGTACCACTGCCAGTTGGTGTTGGTCACGAAGCTGACCGCGGTGTTCCAGGCGCCCTCGGTCGGGAGCGCGGGGAAGCCGAGCGAGAGCGGCAGGTGCTGCTGGAGCCGGCCGAAGCCGAAGAGCACCAGGATGCCGACCAGGCTGAAGCCGAGCACCGACATGGTGTAGCTGCGCCAGTGCTGGTCGGCGTCCGGGTCGACGCGCAGCACGCGGTACGTCGCCCGCTCGATGGCGAGGTGCGTGTCGCTGGTGTAGACGTGGGCCAGGTAGCGGCCCAGGAGCGGCACGGTCAGGGCCAGCAGCAGCACGAGCGCCGCGATCTGGCCCAGGGCGGGCAGTACTTCGCTCATGGGCTCAGTGCTTCTCGGGGCGGTCCAGCGCGCCGACGAGCAGGGCGAGCCCCACGAACGCAGCCAGCGTGATCAGGACGTAGACGACGTCGGTCATGCGTCCTTCGTACGCCCCGTTTCCGCTGGTCAGGGCGGCTCCTGATGGTTCCTTGACGGTGCCGCCCAACGCCTTGACGGGACCTTCACGCCCAGCCGGCTCGACCCCCTGCAGGCTCGGGCCAGGTGAACTGCCCGAAAGGACTACGCGCCCCACAAATCTTGCGGTCTCGGTAGGTAAGGCGCGCTCCCACGGCGGAAATCCTCCGGCGCCAACCCCAGTATTGACGGATTCCACGGCCCAAGTGCTTGCGCATCGATGTCTCCGCAGTCATGCTGTGTCCACTGAGCACGGATCGTGGGGGTCTGAGCTCTAGTCGAAATACAGGTGGGGACCTTGTTGCTTGGGGGGAAACCGCGTACGGAGACATCCGTACCGGCCAAGGTGGATCGCACGGTGGCGTCCGGTGGGACGTCACCGCGCATCCATATCGTGCGGCTGCCGCGCCACGTCGACGCGCCCGTCACCAACGTGACGGCGCTTCGGCCCAAGGCGAGCTAGCCCAACCGCAGCGCGCCGTCCGGACCCCGTCGGGGCGGCGCTTCTGTGCGTCCGAGCGGCCAGACCTGTCGGCCAACGAGCGGAGCGACGAAAGGACACCTG
>JAWWPK010000484.1:0-2643 GCA_033854925.1 Nocardioidaceae bacterium
GACGGCTACCGCGGTGCTGGAGCAGTGTGCGATCGACAGCGGCCTCGAGCTGGTCGCCGACCCGGGCGGGGCGGCGTTCTACGGACCGAAGATCTCGGTGCAGGCCAAGGACGCAATCGGCAGGACCTGGCAGATGTCGACGATCCAGTACGACTTCAACCAGCCGAAGTGCTACGGCCTCGAGTACCAAGCGGCCGACGGCACCCTGCAGCAGCCGGTGATGATCCACTCGGCGAAGTTCGGGTCGATCGAGCGGTTCATCGGCGTCCTCGTCGAGCACTACGCCGGGGCCTTCCCGGCCTGGCTCGCGCCGGTGCAGGTCATAGGGATCCCGGTGCACGCGGACTTCGACGGCTACCTGCTCGAGCTCGCAGAACGCCTGCGGGACAAGGGAATCCGGGTCGAGGTCGACACCTCCGACGACCGTATGCAGAAGAAGATCCGCAACGCCCAGAAGGCGAAGGTGCCCTTCATGCTGATCGCGGGAGCCGAGGACATCGCGGCGGGCGCGGTGAGCTTCCGCTTCCGTGACGGCACCCAGGACAACGGCATCCCGGTGGACGAGGCGATCGAGCGCATCGTCGCGGCGGTCCGCGACCGCGTCTGACTGTGATGGATATGGATCCCGTTCATGAGGAGCAGGCCGGCGCAGGGCTGCGGGACGCCTTCGCGCGGCTCTACACGCCGCACCGGATGGCCTACATCAAGGGAGAGGGCAAGGACGGCTGCCCGTTCTGCGAGATCCCCGAGCTGCCCGACGCGGAGGGGCTGGTCGTCGCCCGCGGAAAGGTCTGCTTCGTGGTCCTGAACCTCTACCCGTACAACTCCGGGCACCTGATGGTCGTGCCGTATCGGCACGTGTCGTCGTACGACGAACTCAGCGAGGACGAGACGGTCGAGCTGGCGACCCTGACGCAGCGGTCCCTGCGCGCCATCCGGCACGCCAGCGGAGCGCAGGGCTTCAACGTCGGGATGAACCTCGGATCGGTTGCCGGTGCCGGGATCGCAGCCCACCTGCACCAGCACGTCGTGCCGCGATGGGGCGGGGACACCAACTTCATGCCGGTCGTCGGGCACACCAAGGTGCTGCCGCAGCTGCTGCCGGACACTCGCGAGCTGCTCGCCCGCGCCTGGGACGAGGTCTAGCGGAAGCGGACGCGGGCCAGCTCGTCGCGCAGGGCTTCGTTCTCCTCGCGGAGCTCGGCGATCTGCTCAGCCGTGAGCTGCTCAGGGATGAGCGGTACGACGGCGGGCGCGGGCACCGGAGTGGGCTCGGCCGAGATCACGGTCGGCTCGCCGGCCTGCGGCGCCGGGACCCGGGTCGGCCGGGCATCCGGCACGGTCGCCGGCACGATCAGCACTGTCTTGCGGTCCATGGGGCGCCTCCTGTTACCCGGATATCGGCAGGAACCCCCAATTCCTTCAACTCCGCGCCGGTGCCCCCGTACCCGGGCCGCCGCCCGGCCTATGCCCTGGCCCCGCCGATGCCCTGGCCCCGCCCTCGCCTTGGCTCCGCCCACGTCTTGGCTCCCCCCACGTCTTGGCTCCGCCCACGCCGGAGACCGCGTCGCCGGGACGCGAGGCGCCACAAGGTGGGACCACTGAGGTCTGGGGGCCTCACCGGCCCCGGCTCACCCCGGAGCACCACCTTGTGGCACCTCGGTGCGCAGGGTCTGCGGGGACAGCTCCCAGGGGACCTGGATCTAGGTGGGGTCAGTCGGCGGCGGGGACCAGGTGGCTGGGCATGGGCTCGTGCCGCAGATAGCGCCGCGTGTAGGTGCCCGTCCCGTGGGAGAGCGACCGCAGCTCGGTGGCGTAGCGGAGCAGCTCGATGTCCGGCACCTCGGCGCGGACCACCGTGCGGTCCTCGTGGTCGGGGTCCGGGTCGCTGCCCGTGACCCGGGCGCGCCGCCCGGACAGGTCGCTCATCACCGATCCGACGAAGCCGGCCGGGACCGTCACGGCGATCTCGGCCACCGGTTCGAGCACGTCGAGCCCCGCTGCGCCGGCGGCCTCGCGCAGGCCGAGGGCGCCGGCGGTCTGGAACGCCGCGTCGGAGGAGTCCACCGAGTGCGCCTTGCCGTCGATGAGCGTCACCTTGAGGTCCACCAGCGGACGCCCGGCGTGCAGGCCGCGCTCGGTCTGCGCCCGGACGCCCTTCTCGACACTGCCGTGGAACTGGCTCGGCACGGACCCGCCGACGACGCGGACGTCGTAGACGATCCCTGACCCGGCCGGGAGCGGCTCGATCTCGAGCACTGCCACGGCGTACTGCCCATGCCCGCCGGACTGCTTCACGTGCCGACCCGTGACGGTCACCGGCTTGGCCAGCGTCTCGCGCAGCGCGACGCGCACCTCAGGTGTCGTGACGCTGACGCCGTGGCGGGTGCGCAGCCGGTCCAGGAGCACCTCGGCATGTGCCTCGCCGACGCACCAGAGCAACAGCTGCCCGGTGTCCGCGTTGCGCTCCAGGCGCACGGTCGGGTCCTCGGCGACGAGTCGCGACAGCGCCGTACCGAGCTTGTCCTCGTCAGCCCGTGAGGCCGCCTCGACGGCGATCGGCAGCTGCGGCTCGGGCAGCTCCCAGGCGTGGACGAGCAGCGGGTCCTCACGGGAGGACAGAGTGTCGCCGGTCTCGGCCGA
>JAWWPK010000485.1:0-3999 GCA_033854925.1 Nocardioidaceae bacterium
GCTGGTCAACCTCTCCGGCCGCGGCGACAAGGACATGGAGACCGCCCGCGAGTGGTTCGGGCTTGGCCAGAAGACGGCCCAGCAGGCGTGACGGTCTCCCTCGCCTTCGAGAAGGCCCGCGCGGACAACCGCGCCGCGCTGGTCGGTTACCTGCCGGCCGGCTTCCCCGACGTCCAGGGTGGGATCGACGCCATCAGGGCGATGGTCGACGCGGGCTGCGACGTGATCGAGGTCGGGTTGCCCTACAGCGACCCGGTCATGGACGGTCCGACCATCCAGGCCGCCGCCCAGCAGGCGCTGGACCGCGGGGTCCGCACCACCGACGTGCTCCGCACGGTCGAGGTGGTCGCCGCCACCGGGACCCCGACCGTCGTGATGACCTACTGGAACCCGGTCGAGCGCTACGGCGTCGACCGGTTCGCCCGCGACCTCGCCGCTGCCGGGGGAGCGGGGCTGATCACTCCCGACCTCACGCCGGACGCCGACCCGCAGTGGCCGGCCGCAGCAGACGCGCACGGCCTCGACAAGATCTTCCTGGTCGCGCCCTCCTCGACCGACGCTCGGATCGCGATGACGGTCGCCGCCTGCCGCGGCTTCGTCTACGCCACCGCGGTCATGGGCGTCACCGGCGCCCGGGCCACCACCAGCGAGCTGGCCGGGCCGCTCGTCGCCCGCACCAAGGCGGCGGTGTCTGAGCTCGGGGCGGAGCTGCCCGTCGGCGTGGGCGTCGGCGTCAGCAACGGCGACCAGGCCGCCGAGGTGGCGTCGTACGCCGACGGGGTGATCGTCGGCTCCGCGTTCGTCCGCACACTGCTCGACCATCCCGACGACCGAGCCGCGGGGCTCCGCGCCCTGACGGCGCTCACGGAGGACCTGGCGGCAGGTGTCAGGCGTGGGTGAGACCTCCGCCCGCAGCGGGAGTCGACCACCCGCTGGTCGAGCTTGTCGAGACCTCCGCAGCGTGGGCTGGGAGCCGACCCTGCGGTCATCTCGACAGGCTCGATTCGCGGTGGTGGCGTCCGGTGTCTTCTTGCTGTTCGCGCTCGCCGGCTGTGGTGGCGGCGACGTGACGGCCGGCGACCTGCACGGCACCGTCCTCGACCCGCCGTTCACGGTCTCCAAGGACGCCCTGGTCGACACCGACGGCGACCCCTACTCGCTGGCCGACAGCACCGACAAGCGGCTCACCCTCGTCTTCTTCGGCTACACCAACTGTCCCGACATCTGCGGCACCGTGATGGGAAACCTCGCCTCGGCGATGACCCGGCTCGACAAGCAGGACCTCGACCAGGTCGACGTCGTCTTCGTGACCACCGACCCCGACCGCGACACCGGCCCGGTGCTGCGCCGCTACCTGGACCGCTACGACAAGAGCTTCATCGGGGTCACCGGGCCGATCGGCGAGATCGCCGCGGTCGGCAAGTCGATCGCCGTCGGCATGGGGGAGAAGCTGCCCACCGGTGGCTACGACGTGGACGCGCACACCACCCAGGTGACCGGCATCGACAGCGACGACAAGGCGCCGATCTACTGGGGCCAGAGCACGTCGTCGAAGCAGTTCGCCGACGACATCCACACCCTCCTGGGAGCCACGTGATCGCCCAGCTCATCGCCGAGTCCATCCCCAGCCCCTCGAACGGCGTCTGGCACCTGGGGCCGCTTCCGCTCCGGGGCTACGCGCTCGCGATCATCCTCGGCATCGTCCTCGCGATCTGGATCGGCGAACGGCGCTGGGTGGCCCGCGGTGGCCGGCCGGGCGAGGTCCAGGACCTCGCGGTCTGGGCGGTGCCGTTCGGCCTGGTCGGCGGCCGGCTCTACCACGTGGCCACCGACCACCAGCTCTACTTCGGCGCGAACGGCGACCCGTGGCAGATCCTCTACGTCTGGCGCGGCGGCCTCGGCGTCTGGGGCTCGATCGCGCTCGGCGCGGTCGGCGGGATCATCGCAGCCAAGCGCAAGGGGATGCGGATCGGGCCGATGGTCGACGCGCTGGCGCCCGGTCTCCTGGTCGCCCAGGCCGTGGGCCGCTGGGGCAACTGGTTCAACCAGGAGCTGTTCGGCAAGCCCACCGACCTGCCCTGGGCGCTCGAGATCGACTCCGCGCACCGGCCGCCCGGCTACGAGGACCAGGCGACGTTCCACCCGACGTTCCTCTACGAGTGCGTCTGGGACCTGGGCGTCTTCGGCATCCTGATCGCACTGGACCGGCGGTTCAAGATCGGCCACGGCCGGATGCTCGCGCTCTACGTCATGGGCTACACGCTCGGCCGCGGCTGGATCGAGATGCTCCGCATCGACACCGTCGAGCTGAGCGACGTGCACGGGCTGCGGTTCAACGTCTGGACGTCGATCGTGCTGTTCGTCGTGGCAGCGGTGTACTTCCTCGTCAGTCTGCGGCTCCGGCCCGGCAAGGAGGAGTCGGTGTACGCCGAGGGCCGCGGCCCCCAGCCGGCGCTCGCCCCCGCGGGTGAGGATGCCCACGACCCGGGAACAACTTCCGGTCCGGGGGACCCTGCTTGATAGGCTGAGACGCTCGCTAGGGCCAATGTCGTCCCCTGCACCCACCACGCACCAGACGGATCCGTTTCGGGTCCATCCGACGACGACGGGAGATGGACCTGTGCCCTACCAGCACTCGTTCCCGCCGCCCCAGGGGCTCTACGACCCGCGCCACGAGCACGACGCCTGCGGGGTGGCCTTCGTCGCCACCCTGACCGGTGCGGCCAGCCACGACATCGTGGTCAAGTCCCTCACCGCCCTGCGCAACCTGGAGCACCGCGGCGCCGCGGGCGCCGAGCCGAACTCCGGTGACGGCGCCGGCATCCTGATGCAGATCCCCGACGCGTTCCTGCGGGCTGTCGCCGGCGAGGCGGGGCTCGAGCTCCCGCCGCCTCGCTCCTACGCCGCCGGCACGGCGTTCCTGCCCGGCGACGACGAGGCCGTGGCCAAGACCCGCACCCAGATCGAGGAGATCGCCGCCGAGGAGGGGCTCACCGTCCTCGGGTGGCGCGAGGTGCCCATCCAGCCCGACTGCCTCGGCAAGACCGCGCTCGGCGTGATGCCGCAGTTCGCGCAGGTCTTCGTGACCGCGTCGGGCCAGCGGCTGACCGGCATGGCGCTCGAGCGGATGGCCTACTGCCTGCGCCGGCGCGCCGAGAAGGAGACCGACGTCTACTTCCCGTCGCTCTCGTCACGCACCCTCGCCTACAAGGGCATGCTCACCACCGAGCAGCTCGACGAGTTCTTCCCCGACCTGCGTGACGAGCGCATCGCCTCGGCGCTGTGCGTCGTGCACTCACGGTTCTCGACCAACACCTTCCCGAGCTGGCCGCTCTCGCACCCGTTCCGGTTCATCGCCCACAACGGCGAGATCAACACGGTGATGGGCAACCGCAACTGGATGCGGGCCCGCGAGGCGCTCCTCGACTCCGACCTCATCCCCGGCGACCTCGAGCGGCTCTACCCGATCTGTACGCCGGGCGCGTCCGACTCGGCGTCGTTCGACGAGGTGCTCGAGCTGCTGCACATGGGTGGCCGCTCCCTCCCGCACGCGGTCCTGATGATGATCCCGGAGGCGTGGGAGAACCACACCGAGATGGACCAGGCCCGGCGCTCCTTCTACGAGTTCCACTCCTCCCTGATGGAGCCGTGGGACGGCCCCGCCTGCGTGGTGTTCACCGACGGCGACCAGATCGGCGCGGTGCTCGACCGCAACGGGCTGCGTCCCTCGCGCTACTGGGTCACCGACGACGGCTTGGTCGTGCTGGCGTCCGAGGTCGGCGTGCTCGACCTCGACCCGGCCTCGATCGTCCGCAAGGGCCGGCTGCAGCCGGGCCGGATGTTCCTCGTCGACACCGAGGAGCACCGGATCATCGAGGACGACGAGATCAAGTCCACGCTGGCCGCCGAGCACCCCTACCAGGAGTGGCTGCACGCCGGCCTGATCAAGCTCGCCGACGTCGCCGAGCGTGAGCACGTCATCCACTCGCACGCGTCGGT
>JAWWPK010000486.1:0-4022 GCA_033854925.1 Nocardioidaceae bacterium
CGTTCGCTGACGCTGATAGCATCGATGCTATGGCAACGCACGGCAACGACCTGGTCCGGGAGGCCCGCAAGCGCGCTGGACTCGCCCAGCGCGAGCTGGCCGCGCTTGCCGGCACCACGCAGAGCGCGATCGCGCGGCTCGAGTCCGGGCGCACCCGGCCGGCGTTCGACGACGTGCTGCGGCTGGTCCGGCTGTGCGGAATGGACCTCGACGTCATGCTCGTGGAGCGGGAGGACTCGGACTGGCCCCAGGCCCGGCGACTTGCGTCCCTGACGCCGGCCCAGAGGGTGGATCGTGGGCTGGCTGTCGCCGCACATATGCGCGAGATCAGGCGAGCCGGCAGTGATGTCGCCTGAGGTCGACTTCGGCAGAATCATCCGCACGCTGCTGGACCACAAGGTTCGGTTCGTGCTGATCGGAGGATTGGCCGCGCTGGCCCAAGGGTCACCATTCCCCACCGAGGATGTCGACGTGACGCCCGAGTCGGGTGAGGAGAACCTGACCCGGTTGTCGAAGGCATTGACAGTGCTGGGCGCGCGCATCAGGACCGATGCCGTCGATGGCGGTCTCGCCTTCGATCACGATGGGGAGTCGTTGGGCGCCGCCGGCGTGTGGAACCTGACGACGCACTACGGAGACCTGGACATCTCGCTCGTGCCCACCGGCACCCAGGGATACCCGGACCTCGTACGCGGGGCGCGGGACACGGAGATTTTTGGGGTGTTGGTGCCCATCGCTTCACTGGCCGACGTCATCCGGAGCAAGCAGGCCGCCAATCGTCCGAAGGACCAGAGGGTCCTGCCGACGCTGCGGGAGATCCTCGCCAACCGCGACCTCGACACGAACTAGAACGCGTTCTAGTCTCCGGGCATGGCTCCGCCGACCTCCGCACGACCGCTGCGAGTCATCCAGTGGACCACCGGCAACATCGGGCGCCGCTCGCTGCACGCGATCATCGGTCGCGACGACCTGGAGCTCGTGGGTGTCTACGCACACGGGCCGGACAAGGTCGGCAAGGACGCCGCGGAGCTGTGCGGGTGGCCGGAGCCGACCGGGATCGTGGCGACGAACGACGTCGCCGCGCTGCTGGCGCTGGAGCCCGACGCGTGCTGCTACAACCCGCTGTGGCCGAGCATCGACGAGCTGGTGGCCCTCCTCGAGGCCGGCGTCAACGTCTGCACCAGCGCGGCGTGGATCACCGGCGGCCAGCAGAGCGATGCCGACCGCGGCCGCATCGTCGACGCCTGCCAGAAGGGTCGATCGTCGATCTTCGGCTCGGGCGCGCATCCGGGCATGACCAACGTGGTGGGCATGGTGCTGAGCGGCTCCTGCGAGCGCGTCGACTCGGTGGTCATCACCGAGTCGGTGGACTGCTCGACGTACGAGTCGGCCGGCACGCAGGTCGCGATGGGCTTCTCGCAGCCCCCGGACACCCCCGGCCTCGCGGACAGCGTGCGCCGGGAGAGCAACGTGTTCGCGGAGTCGGCCGCGATGATGGCGAACGCGATGGGCGTCGTCCTCGACAAGATGACCTTCGACGTCACCTTCACCGCGGCGACCGGCGACAGTGACCTCGGCTTCATGACGATCCCGGAGGGGACGATCGGCGGCGTCATGGGCTACCACCGCGGGTGGGTGCGGGAGAAGAACGTCGTCAGCGTCGGCTTCAACTGGATCATGGGCCAGCACACCGAGCCGCCGAAGCCGCTGGCCCACGGCCACGTGATCCAGGTCTTCGGGCTGCCGAACATGCGCACCGTGCTGCACTGCCTCCCGCCCGAGGACTGGACCGAGCCGGGCTTCATGGGGCTCGGAATGATCTACACGGCGATGCCGGTCACCAACGCGGTGCCGTACGTCGTCGCCGCCGAGCCGGGCATCGTCACCCTGGCTGACCTGCCGCCGATCACCGGCCGGATCCGGGCCTGATCCGTCAGCCGGCGAGCGCCTTGACGGCGTCGACCAGCATCGGGTCGTCGGGCTCGACCTGAGGGCTGAACCGCGCGACCACGGTGCCGTCCGCGGCGACCAGGAACTTCTCGAAGTTCCATCGCACGTCGCCGGCCTCGCCCTTCTCGCTGGGCGTGTCCACCAGGCCGGCGTAGATCTCGTGCCGGTCGTCACCGTTCACATCGATCTTCTCGGTCATCGGGAACGTGACGCCGTACGTCGCCGAGCAGAACTCCGCGATCTCCTCCGCGGATCCGGGCTCCTGCCCGTAGAACTGGTTGCACGGCAGCCCGATCACCGTGAACCTCTCGTCGCCGTAGGCCTCCTGCAGCTCTTCCAGGCCGGTGTACTGCGGGGTCAGGCCGCACCTGCTCGCGACGTTGACCAGCAGTGCCGCCCGGCCGGCGGTGATCTCACCGAGAGTCGAGGGAGTTCCGTCTAGACGGGCGATCTTGGCGTCGAGGATGCTCACTCCCACAATCCTAGGAGCCTCTTCGAAGGACTCAATGGCCGACGTCTTCCTTTCCTACGCCCGCGCGGACAGCCGTGACTTCGTCGTGCGGCTGTCGGCGGCGCTGGAGGAGCGCGGCAAGGAGACCTGGGTCGATCTCGACGACATCGCGCCGGCGTCGAGCTGGAACGACGAGCTGCGCGCCGGCATCGCGGGCAGCGACTCGTTCTGCTTCGTCATCAGCCCGACCTCGGCAGCGTCCGAGATCTGTCGGATCGAGCTCGATCATGCGGTCGCGCTGGGCAAGCGCATCCTGCCGGTGCTGCACCTGCCGGTCCCCGCGGCGGAGGTCCCCGAGGCGGTCGCATCCCGGAACTGGATCCCGCAGACCGGCCGCTTCACCGACGACTTCGACGGTGCCCTGGCCACACTGATCACCGCCGCCGAGACCGACCTGGACTGGGTCCGCGAGCACACCAGGTGGGGACTGCGTGCCGAGGACTGGGAACGACGTGGCGAGGACCGCAGTCTCCTCGCTCGCGGATCGGACCTCGACCAGGCCGAGGCGTTCCTCAGCGGAGGGGGCGGCCGCGAGCCCCAGGCCACCGAGCTGCAGGGCCGCTATGTCCTCGCCTCCCGGCGCGCCGCATCCCGTCGCCAGCGGCAGCTCGTCATCGGCGTCTCGGTGGCGCTGGTCGTCTCGCTCGTGCTCGGGGTGCTCGCCCTGCTTCAGCGGAACACCGCCGTCGAGCAGCGCCACGAGGCGGACAAGCAGCGCCACGAGGCCGTGACTCAAGGCGCCGCAGCCACGTCGAAGGCCCTGGCCGCGAACGCGTTCCTCAACCTGCCCACCGACCCCGAGCTCAGCCTGCTGCTCGGACTGGAGGCCGCCAAGGCGAGCGCCACGACCGAGGCTGAGAACGCCTTGCGCAGCGCCCTCCTCGACTCCCAGGTGCGGCTCCAGCTCCACCACGGCGCGGCGGTGACCTCTGCGTCGTACAGCCCGGACGGCACCCGGATCGTGACCACGAGCGAGGACGGCACCGCGGCGCTGTGGGACGCCGCCTCCGGCGATCAGGTCTCGGTTCTCGGGGGCAACACCCAGCCCCCGCAGGCCGCGCGGTGGAGTGCGGACGGCAGTCGAGTGGTCACGATCTCGCAGGACGGCACGGCGCGGGTCTACGACGGGGCGAGCGGTGCGCCGGTGTCGGTGATCACCGACCCGGACGAGAACCGGCTGACTGACGTGGCGATCAGCGCCGACGGGGCCGTCGTGGTGACCGCTGCCTTCGTCAACGGACAGGTGCACTTCTGGAATGCCAACGACGGCGGCCTGCTCGGCACCATCCCGCGCAGCACTGTGGACGGAGTCGCCTTCAGCCCCGACAACTCCCTGCTGCTGGTCGCCACGCAGGGACAGGGCGTGGAGCTCTGGAGCACCAGCGACGGCAGCCTGGTGGCCAGCTACCCCGAGGACGCGCAGAGCTACTTCACCACCGTCGGCTTCAGCGTCGACGGTTCGGAGTTCCTGACCGCCGGGGGTGACGGGATCGCCCGGGTCCGGTCGGTCGGCGGGACGCTCCTGTCGGAGGTGCGACACGACGCCGCCATCGACGCAGCC
>JAWWPK010000487.1:0-7278 GCA_033854925.1 Nocardioidaceae bacterium
GCGGCGACCGACAGGTCGAGAGCGAGCTCCGCCGTGACCTCGCGGTTCGCGAGGCCACGGACCCCGTCGGTGCCGAAGACGCGCGGCATCCGGGCCGGGACTCTTAGCGCTTCGAGTACTGGGGAGCCTTGCGGGCCTTCTTGAGACCGGCCTTCTTGCGCTCGATGACGCGGGCGTCACGCGTGAGCAGCCCCGCCTTCTTGAGCGTGGGGCGGTTGGTCTCCTCGTCGATGAAGTTGAGGCAGCGGGCCACGCCCAGGCGCAGCGCGCCGGCCTGGCCCGTGATGCCTCCGCCGTGGATGCGGGCGATCACGTCGAAGCGGCCCTCGAGCTGCAGCGCGGCGAACGGCTCGTTCACGACCTGCTGGTGCAGCTTGTTGGGGAAGTAGGAGTCGAGGGCGCGGCCGTTGACCGTCCACTCGCCGGTGCCGGGGACGATGCGGACGCGGGCGACGGCCTCCTTGCGGCGGCCGGTGGCCCCCGCGGGGGCGATGGTCGCCGGGCGGGCCGGGGTGTCGGCGGACGGCGCGCTCTCGGAGCTGTAGGCGACGCCGCTCTCGTCGGCGGTGAAGGTCTCTTCGACCTCGGTGCTCTCGGTGCTCTCGGTGGTCTCGGTGCTCTCGGAAGTCACTGATGTTCCTCTGCTGTGGTCGACGACTACTGGGAGATCTGGGTGATCTCGAAGGGGACGGCCTGCTGGGCCTGGTGCGGATGCGTGGGGCCCGAGTAGACCTTGAGCTTCTTGATGACCTGCCGACCCAGCTTGTTCTTGGGAAGCATTCCCCAGACCGCCTTCTCGACGACCTTGCGGGCGTCCTTGTCGAGCAGCTGCCCGATCGGGGTGGCGGTGAGGCCACCCGGGTAGCCCGAGTGGCGGTAGGCCAGCTTGTTCGTCAGCTTGTCGCCGGTCAGCGCGAGCTTCTCGGCGTTGATGATGATGACGAAGTCGCCGGTGTCGACGTGCGGCGCGTAGATCGGCTTGTGCTTGCCGCGCAGCAGGTTCGCAGCCTGGACCGCGAGCCGGCCCAGGATGACGTCGGTCGCGTCGATGACGTGCCAGGCGCGCTGGATGTCTCCGGGCCTGGGACTGTAGGTGCGCACGAAAGTGTCTCTCTCGTTCGTCGGGGACCGCGCCGGAGGCGTCCGGTGCGGAAGTGGTGCTACGCCTTCTGACGAACACGGCCCGGCTCCAGATGGTGCTTGTCCGGGACTGCGAACGGATGTCGTGCGGACGTCCGGACGCGGCAGGAGGCGCGACCGACAAATCTACGGGCTCGCGGCCCCCGGGTCCAATTGGAGGGAGCAGCCGACCGCGAGGAACGAGCGGGCGGCGTGGGCTCACGAAGGTTGAGCAAGCGTCGCGACTGAGGCACGAAGTCGCGACAGCGCGTCGAAACCACCGCAGCCCGCGCTGGGGCGCGACTGCAGATCGCGTCTCCGCTGCGGAGGTCTCGACAAGCTCGACCAGCGGTGGTCGGCTCCCAGGGCACGGACACCATCTGTCCGACGTTCACAGACGCCGACTAGGTTGGCACGGTGACCCAAGAAACCACTGAGTCGCTGACTGTCCGGGACAACCGCACCGGGCAGGAGTACGACGTACCGATCACCGACGGCACCATCAAGGCCGCCGACATCGGTCAGATCAAGGCCGGCGAGGACGCACCAGGGCTCGCGGTCTACGACCCCGGCTTCGTGAACACCGCCTCGTGCCGCAGTGCCGTGACCTACATCGACGGCGAGAAGGGCATCCTCGAGTACCGCGGGTATCCCATCGAGCAGCTCGCCGAGAAGTCCAACTTCCTCGAGGTCGGCTACCTGCTGGTGCACGGCAGCCTGCCGTCGAAGGCGGAGTACGACGCGTGGGTGCACGAGATCACCTACCACACGTTCGTGCACGAGAACGTCAAGGAGTTCATGCAGGGCTTCCGCTACGACGCGCACCCGATGGGGATGCTGATGGCGTCGGTCGGGGCCCTGTCGACGTTCTACCCCGACGCCCGCAACATCAGCGACGCCGACAACCGGCACATGCAGATCGTGCGGATGATCGCCAAGATGCCGACCCTCGGCGCGTGGTCCTTCCGGCACGCGCAGGGCAAGCCGTTCATCTACCCGGACAACGACCTCAGCTACACCGCGAACTTCCTGTCGATGCTGTTCAAGATGAGCGAGCAGAGGTTCGACGCCGACGAGCGTCTGGTCAAGGCGCTCGACGTGCTCTTCATCCTGCACGCCGACCACGAGCAGAACTGCTCGACGAACGCCGTCCGTTCGGTCGGCTCCTCGCAGGTCGACCCCTACTCGGCAGTGGCCGCCGGGGTGGCCGCCCTCTACGGCCCGCTGCACGGCGGCGCCAACGAGGCGGTGCTGCGGATGCTCAAGCGGATCGGGTCGAAGGACAACATCCCCGACTTCATCAAGGGCGTGAAGGACGGCAACGAGCGGCTGATGGGCTTCGGCCACCGGGTCTACAAGAACTTCGACCCCCGGGCCACGATCATCAAGAAGGCCTGCGACGACGTCTTCGAGGTCACCGGGGTCAACCCGCTCCTCGAGATCGCCAAGGAGCTGGAGAAGATCGCGCTCGAGGACGACTACTTCATCAAGCGCAAGCTCTACCCCAACGTCGACTTCTACTCCGGCCTGATCTACGAGGCGTTCCAGTTCCCGCCCGAGATGTTCACGGTGCTGTTCGCGATCGGCCGGACCCCCGGCTGGCTCGCGCAGTGGCTGGAGCTGGTGCAGGACAAGGAGCAGAAGATCGCCCGGCCGAAGCAGATCTACACCGGTGATCGGACCCTCGACTTCGTACCGGCGTCCGAGCGTTGGGCACAGGGCTGAGCACTCCGGCGGGGGTCATCTGGGACCTCGGCAACGTCCTGATCGACTGGCAGCCGCATGCCGCTGTGGCGGCCGGTCTCGGTGCGGACGAGGCCACCCGGTTCCTGGCTGCCGACGACTTCGACTTCCTGGCGTTCAACCACGAGCTCGATGCGGGCGCGACGTGGGAGGAGGGCGAGGCCGAGCTGCGGCGCACCCATCCGCACTGGGCCGAGCACGCGGCGGCGTACCGCGCCAACTTCCCGGCGTCCCTGGTCGGCGAGATCCCGGGCACCGTGGACATCGTCCGCGAGCTGTACGCCGCCGGCGTACCCATGTTCGGGCTCACCAACTGGCCCGACGAGTTCTGGCCGCACGCTCCGGCCAAGTTCGACTTCCTCGGACTGCTCGACGACGTGGTGGTCTCCGGAACCGAGGGGTTCGCCAAGCCGGACCCGGCGATCTTCGAGATAGCCGTGTCCCGCGCCGGCCTGCCGGCCTCGGACCTGGTGTTCGTCGACGACAGGGAGCCGAACGTCGCCGCCGCGATCGAGTTCGGTCTCGACGGGATCCTGTTCACCGGCGCCGACGACCTGCGAGTGTCCTTGCGGGAGCGCGGCCTGCCTGTCTGAGCGGTGTCAACCCGCTCCTGAGAAGGTGACGGCGTGCGGGTGGCGGTCGTCGGGCTCGGGATGGCGGGGTCGACGCTGGCCTGCCTGCTCGCCGACCGGGGGATCGACGTCGTAGTGCTCGAGCAGGAGGACGACCCGCGCCCGGTCGGCGCCGGGATCTGGCTGCAGCACATGGGCCAGCAGGTGCTGGACCGGCTGGGCCTGCTGGGCGCGCTGCGGGCGCAGTCGCGGGTGGTGTCCAGGGTCGACATCCGCACCTCGTCCGGGCGGCAGCTGGTCGACGCGTCGTACGCCGACGTGCCCGGGTCGGTGCCGGCCCTCGGCGTGCACCGCGGGACGCTGTTCTCGCTGCTGCTCTCGGAGGTACGCCGGCGGGCGATACCGATCCAGCTGGGCGTGTCGGTGACCGGGGTGCGGCCGGTGACCGGCGGCCTGGCGGTCGAGACTCCCCACGGCGACCACGGCACCTTCGACCTGGTCGTCGGCGCCGACGGCAGCCGGTCGCGGGTCCGGCAGAGCATGAACGTCACGGCCCGCGACCATCCCTACGGCTACGGCGCGCTCTGGACCATCGTCGACGACCCGGACGAGCTGTGCACCGACGAGCTCTTCCAGTCGCTGCGCGGGACCCGCCAGTACCTCGGCGTGCTGCCGACGGGGCGGCAGCAGGTGTCGGTGTTCTGGTCGGAGCGCGGCGTGGACATGGAGGGGGTGGTGGCCCAAGGGCTGCCCGCCTGGCGCGACGCCGCCCGATCCCTCGCCGGCCCGATGGCGCCGCTGCTGGACCGGGTCGACCACCTGCTGCCGGCGTCCTACCGCGACGTGGTGGTGCGCACGCCGTACAAGGTCGCCGGCCCGGGCGCCGCGGTACTGCTCGGCGACGCCGCGCACGCGATGAGCCCCCAGCTCGGCACCGGCACCTCGCTCGCGCTCGCCGACGCCTGGACCCTGCACCACGCGCTCGCCACCGTGCCGTCGCTGCCCAGAGCGCTGGAGCAGTACGCCGCCGCGCGGGCGGCGCACGTGCGCTGGTACCAGTGGTGGACCCGGCTGATGATGCCGGTCTTCCAGAGCGGGCTGACCCCGCTGGCCTGGCCCCGCGACCTGCTCGCGCCCCACCTGATGAACGTGCCGGGGATGAAGCACCAGGCGGTGACCACGCTGCTCGGGGACCGCACCTCGCCGTGGTCGACCTGGCCCCTGCCGGACCTGCCCTGACCCGCCGTCAGTGAGCCGCCGGTCGCGTCCTGGGAGCCCGTCCTGACTCGCGCGGCCCGTCGATGGCGGCCCGCTGGACCTCGAGCAGGCTCTCCCCGTGCCGCTCGGCCTCGAACGCCCGCCGCCCCCCGCGGATCCCGAAGAGGCGCTTGGTCCACAGCAG
Source organism: Nocardioidaceae bacterium (assembly GCA_033854925.1). Classification (GTDB taxonomy): domain Bacteria; phylum Actinomycetota; class Actinomycetes; order Propionibacteriales; family Nocardioidaceae; genus Nocardioides. The sequence continues at coordinate 4,837 of JAWWPK010000487.1, forward strand.
GTAGCCGACCGCGAACAGGTTGACCAGCAGCGCGCCCACCCGCAGCCAGGTCACGCTCTCGACCAGCTCGTAGACCTCGAGCGGGATGAACGCCGACGTGCCGACCACCGCGACGTACTCGCCCCATCGCCGCATCAGCCACAGGCCGACCCCCTCGACCAGCTGCAGGATGCCGTAGGCCAGCACACCGGCGGCCACCATCAGCAGGGTGGAGTGCTGGGCGTTGAGCGCCTTCTCGATCAGCCGGACCGGCCCGGTGTCCTGGAGGTCGATGCCCAGCTTGTCGGCCAGCGGCTCGAGCAGGGGCAGGTCCTCCCGGAAGACCTGCTGGAGAGAGTCCCTGGCGCCGTCGAACCGGTAGACGCCGTACGCCAGCGCGACCAGCAGCAGCCCGCGCACGAACCGCTCGGTGCCGAGCAGCCGCAGGATCACGGCGTCCTTGAGGGCCCGGCCGCGCAGCACCAGCGGCGCCCGGTCGGCCGGCCCCGAGCCGTGCGGGGGTCCGACGACGAAGTCCTCGCAGCGCAGGCAGCGCCACGCCTCTCCGACGGCCGTCTGGGCCCGCAGCTGCTCGGCGAGCTCGGGCTCGTCGGGCCGGTAGGTGATGTGCCCGCGGGCACCGCAGGAGCGCAGGCTCCAGTCGAACTTCCGTAGCGGTCGCTCCACTAGTCCACTGGCTCAGTTCACCGCGCGGTCGCGCCCTGCCCAGTAGGGCTTCCGCAGCTCGCGCTTCAGGATCTTGCCGGTCGGGTTGCGCGGCAGCAGCTCGACGATGTCGACCGACTTCGGGCACTTGAACTTCGCCAGCGACTCCTCGCAGAACGCGATCAGCTCCTCCTCGGTCGCGCTCGTGTCCGGCTTGAGCGAGACGACGGCCTTCACCGACTCCCCCCACGTGTCGTCGGGGACACCGATGATCGCGACCTCCATGACCGCCGGGTGCTCGGACAGCACCCGCTCCACCTCGGGCGAGTAGATGTTCTCGCCACCGCTGATGATCATGTCCTTGAGCCGGTCCTCTACGAAGACGTAGCCCTCGTCGTCGACCTTGCCCATGTCCCCGGTGCGGAACCAGCCGCCCTCGGTCATCACCTGGGCCGTCTCCTCGGGCTTGCCGAGGTAGCCCTTGAACAGCTGCGGGGTCTTCAGCCAGATCTCCCCGTGCTCGCCGACCGGGAGGTCCTCGAGGCTCGCCGGGTCGACGATCTTGAGCTCGACGCCGGGGATCGGCCGGCCCGCGGAGACCAGCCGCTCGGGGTGGCCGTCGGAGACGGCGGTGCGGTGCTCGTCGGCGGTCAGGTGGGTGGCCACGCCGGAGACCTCGGTCAGGCCGTAGACCTGGATGAAGTCGGTGTCGGGCCAGGCCTCCATCGCGGCCCGCAGCAGCGGTGGCGGCATGGGTGCCGCGCCGTAGGTGTAGGTCTTGAGCGCCCCGAAGAGCTTCACGGCGTCCGGCCCGGCCTGCAGCACCTGGGCCAGCACCGCCGGCACCAGGAACGTGCGGTTGGCGCCGTTGAGGATCGCCCCGGCCAGCGAGGTGCCGTCGGGATCGCGGGTCATGTGGCTCGGGACGCCGTCGTGGATGCCGAACAGGACGTACGACGATCCGCCGACGTGGAACAGCGGCATCGACACCATGTTCTTGTCGCCGGGCTCGAACTCCCAGCCGTCGTGGGCGTTGACGGTGTGGGCGACCATGTTCGCGTGGGTCAGCATCACGCCGTTGGGGCGCCCGGTGGTGCCCGACGAGTACATCACCAGGCAGACGTCGTCCGGTGAGACGTCGTCGGGGCGGGTGACCCGCTCGGACGACCGGAGCCACGCTTCGTACTCGTCGCCGTCGGCACCGTCGGCGGTGACCTCGATGACCTTCTGGACCTGGGTGAGGCTCTCGCGGATCTTGTTGATCGTCGGCATCAGCTCGGAGCCCACGACCAGCAGCCTGGCGCCGGAGTCGTTGACCGCGTAGTCGACCTCGTCGCCGGCAGAGCGCCAGTTCACGATGGCATTGGCGGCGCCCAGCGAGGCCGCCGCCAGCGAGAGCTCGACACCGGCCGGGTGGTTCTTGTCGAGGAACGCGACCACGTCACCGCGGCCGACCCCGAGTGCCTGCAGGCCCCCGGCGCAGCGCCGGACCCGGTCCTCCCACTCCCGCCACGTCCAGCTGCGGCTCTGCCCGTCGGAGGGGGCATAGGTGAAGGCCAGCCCGTCGGGCAGGTGCTCGGCCCAGTGCGCGAGCCGGTCGTCGACGTACGTCGGGGTGGGGGCGGTCATGGTGGATTGTGACCGCGGCACCCCACCACCGACAAGGTGGGCTGAGGGGCCAGGGCAGCTGAACGACGACGGCGCCCGCCCGGACGCGTGACCCGGTCACGAGCTGGACGCGAGCCGAGACATGACCGCTCTTTGCCCTCGCGGTTCTTCGCGGACACCCAGCGAGGT
>JAWWPK010000488.1:0-10640 GCA_033854925.1 Nocardioidaceae bacterium
ACCTGCGCGGCGATGTCGAGAAGGTCGACGAGCCGCGTGCGCAGGCCTTGTTCGAGACCGCGGCCGAGGTGCTGCTCGGCCTCGAGCACGCCTTCGCCGACTACGAGCGCGGCGAAGAACCTGCCTGGCGACGGTAGCCCGGTGGCTAGGTCGAGCCGCCCCAGCCGCCCTGCTTGTAGAAGACGAAGTAGCCGTCGCTGACGAACGCGAGCTGGTAGCCGTCCGCCTCGAGCAGGTTGAGGGCCTTCTCCATCCGCTTGATCCCGAGGACTCCTTCGGTGTCGCCCATGACCATCAGGCTGTCGCTGTTCTCGACCATGTAGGGCATCGATCCACCTCGCGTACGTCGGGGCCGGAGCCCGCACGCTAGCGCCGGGGCCGCCAGAACCACATATGCCCGGCCGCCGCGGCCACCGAGAGCGCACCGATCGCGAACAGCGAGCCGGACGGCAGCCGGCCGTGCGTACGTCGCCCGAGCAACGCTCGCGTCGCCTGGCTGGACGCGATGGAGCCGTTGCTCTGATGGGACAGCACCGAACCGTTGCACTGGTGCGAGAGCCACGACCCGAGGCTCTGCGACGACCCGATGGAGAACGCCGAGGCGAACGACCCGACGCTCCCGAGGCTCGCGCACGAGCCGACCGACCCGATCGACAGCACCGAGCGGTCCGACCACAACGACAGCACCGAGCTGGTCGACCCGATCGACCAGCGACTCCTCACGAGCCCAGGACGGTAGCGGTGCCGACCTGCTGGTCCCCCTCGAGGACGCCGAGCACGAGCCCGGTGCTCACGTTGGCCCAGGCCGAGACATCGACCGGCTCGACGTCCACCTCGACCTGGGTGCCCGGCACGAGCATCGGGTTGTCCGCCGGCAGCTTGACCGCCGCGGGTCCGAGGTCGACGTCGCCGTGACCCTCCGTGCTCGCCCGGAAGTCGGGGCGATACCCGTCGAAGACCGGCGTGTGCCGGCCGCCTTGCTCCTTGGTCCACAGCTCCAGTCGAACGCGCACGCGTGAAGTATGGCGCGACACGGAACCCGCCTACGCTTGACCGGTCATGCGCACCTACGAGGTTCGCACCTACGGGTGCCAGATGAACGTCCACGACTCCGAGCGGCTGAGCGGCCTGCTCGAGGAGGCGGGGTACGTCGCGGCGCCCGACGGCGAGGACGCTGACGTGGTGGTCTTCAACACTTGCGCGGTCCGGGAGAACGCCGACAACAAGCTCTACGGAAACCTCGGTCACCTCGCGCCGAAGAAGGCCCTGCGGCCCGGGATGCAGATCGCGGTCGGCGGCTGCCTGGCTCAGAAGGACCGCGCGACCATCACCCAGAAGGCGCCGTGGGTCGACGTCGTGTTCGGCACCCACAACATCGGGTCCCTGCCGGCGCTGCTCGAGCGGGCTCGCGTCAACGACGAGGCACAGGTCGAGATCCTCGAGTCGCTCGAGGTGTTCCCGAGCACCCTCCCGACCAAGCGCGAGTCGGCGTACGCCGCCTGGGTGTCGGTCAGCGTCGGCTGCAACAACACCTGCACGTTCTGCATCGTCCCTGCGCTGCGCGGCAAGGAGAAGGACCGCCGGCCCGGCGAGATCCTCAGCGAGGTCGAGGCGCTCGTGGCCGAGGGCGTCAGCGAGATCACCCTCCTCGGCCAGAACGTCAACGCCTACGGCGTCGAGTTCGGCGACCGCCAGGCGTTCAGCAAGCTGCTCCGGGCGTGCGGAGGCATCGAAGGTCTCGAGCGGGTCCGGTTCACCAGCCCGCACCCGGCGGAGTTCACCGACGACGTCATCGAGGCGATGGCCGAGACCCCCAACGTGATGCCGAGCCTGCACATGCCGCTGCAGTCCGGGTCGGACCGCGTGCTGAAGGCGATGCGGCGCTCCTACCGCTCCGAGAAGTACCTCGGCATCATCGACCGGGTCCGGGCCGCGATCCCCGACGCCGCGATCACCACCGACATCATCGTCGGCTTCCCCGGGGAGACCGAGGAGGACTTCCAGCAGACGCTGGCGGTCGTCGAGCAGGCGCGGTTCAGCGGCGCCTTCACCTTCCAGTACTCCAAGCGGCCGGGCACGCCGGCCGCCACCCTGCCGGACCAGATCGACCCGGCGGTCGTGAAGAACCGCTACCAACGGCTCGTCGCCGTCGCGGACGAAGTGGCCTGGACCGAGAACAAGACACAGGTCGGCCGCAGCCTCGACGTGATGGTCGCCGAGGGCGAGGGCCGCAAGGACGCCGCGACGCACCGGCTCTCCGGCCGCGCGCCCGACAACCGCCTGGTCCACTTCCAGGCGCCGGAGGCCGAGATCCGCCCCGGCGACGTCGCCACCGTCGAGGTCACCTACGCCGCCCCTCACCACCTCGTCGCCGACGGCCCGGTCGCCGTACGCCGAACGCGCAGCGGCGACGCCTGGGAGGCCCGGACGGAGGCTCCAGCTCCTGCCGGGGTTGGCCTGGGCATGCCCACGGTCGGCGAACCCGAGCCGCTGACGGCAGCACCGACCTGCGGGTGAGGCCACAACGTCATACGAATGGAGCCACCGGTTGCTCGATTCGTATGACGTCAGGCCGTCGCGCCTACCCGGCGCTTCAGGCGTCCTTGTACGGCTTGTCCTTCGAACGCGGGTCGAGGCTGGGGTAGCCAGCGGCGGGCGCTATGCCATCCGGCTGCTCCTCCTCGCCGCCGGGTGCCTGCTCCGGCGGCACGTCGTCCTCTGGAGGTGCGGCGGAGGTGTCCTTGACGCCGTCGGTCGCCTCCTGGCCGGGGCCGGTCGGACCGACCCGCTCGCTGCTCACGCCCATGCCGCCGGCGGCGCGGGCCGTCCCGGTCGAGTTCGGTGTCGAGTCCCGGATGTCGGTGTCCTGCTCGTGACCGCTCATGGGACGGCGGTACCCACCGGTCAGGCGGGGGAGTCCTCGTGCGGCTCGACGTCGTCGTCCGACCCGTTCGACGACTTCGTCGACTCGGTGTCGGTGTCCTCGCCCTCCGCGAGCACTTCCTTGAGCGGGTCGGGGGACTCTGTCACCGCCGGGTTGTCCTCGGGGTCGAGGTCGGCCGGAATGTTGTCGTCGTCCTCAGACTGGGCGTCGACCCCGCCCGGGTTCGGCTCGCGCGGCTCGATCTCGGCATCGGGCATCTCGCCCAGGTCGCCGGTCTGGGTCGGGTTGTCGTCACTCATCGATCTCTCCCGGGTTGAAGCCAAAGGTCACGTACGGCTCGATCTCACCCTCGATGATGCCGCGCAGCACCTTCAGCTCGTGCGGCACCACCGGATCCGGCAGCGCGGACAACGGGTACCACTCGAGCCCGCCGTTCTTCGCGGGCTCGACGATCCGCGGCGTACCGGACCACGAGCGCGCGGTGAAGAAGAAGTCGACCCGTTCGTCGATCGGCTCGCCGCCCCGGGTCCGCTGCATCGACGTCACGAAGGCCAGGTCGAGGTCGTCGACATCGATCTCCTCCCGGGCTTCGCGCCGCGCGGCGTCGTACGCCGTCTCGCCCTTCTCGACGTGCCCGGCGGCCGCGGCGGCCCAGTGGTCGTCCATGTAGCCGGTGTGCTGGCGCAGCTGCAGCAGCACCTCGGTGCCCGCGACTCCGTCTCGCAACAGGAAGACGTACGCCGCGGGGACGACGACGAACCGCTCGTCGATGGGCTGGGCCGTCACCGGTCGGGGCCGCCGGAGCCGGGCTCCGACGACCCCTGGGTCAGATCACCCACGATGGGATGGCTGGGCCGATCAGGCGGGGGGAGCGGCCGGGTCGGCCGGCTCGGCGGGAGGAGCGGCCGGAGCTGCCGGCGTGGGCGGCGGAGTCGGTACGGCGGCCGCGGGCGCGGTGTCGTCGACGCCCAGGGCGTCCTTGGCCTTCTCGGCCCCCGCGTCGATCTGGTCGTCGTACTTGCCACCGGTCGCGTCGTCCGCGGAGTCCGCGGCCTTGTCGACGCCGTCTCCGACCTTGTCGTCGTTGCCGTCGACCAGGTCCTCCAGCTTCTCCTTCGCTTCGTGCAGCTTTTCCTTGGCGTCGTCGAGGAAGCCCATGAATGCTCCTGTTGCTGAGAGCGGCGTCCCAGTGACGTCGCAACGCTTGCCACACTAGTCTCATGGCGGCCGGCGACACCACGGGCGAAAACCTGCCGATCGTGGCCGTCGTCGGGGCCACTGCGTCGGGCAAGACCGGCCTGTCCCTCGACCTCGCCGAGCGGCTCCACGGCGAGGTCGTGAACACCGATGCGATGCAGGTCTACCGCGGGATGGACATCGGCACCGCCAAGCTGCCGGAGCCCGAACGCCGCGGGATCCCGCACCACCTCCTCGACACCCTCACCATCCGTGAACCGGCCACCGTCGCGGAGTTCCAGGGCTGGGCGCGCGACGTGATCGACCAGCTCCGCGCGCGTGGCACGACGCCGGTCCTGGTCGGCGGCTCGGCGCTCTACACCCGAGCGATCCTCGACCGGTTCGACTTCCCTGGCACCGACGAGGCGATCCGCACCAGGTGGGAGCAGGAGCTGGCGACGCTCGGCTCGAGTGGGCTGCACGACGTCCTGCGCGAGCGCGACCCCGTCGCGGCGGCGCAGATCCTCCCCGAGAACGGCCGCCGCATCGTGCGCGCCCTCGAGGTGGTCGAGCTGACCGGCCGGCCGTTCAGCGCCGGCCTCCCGGTCATGGAGTACGCCGACCCGCACACGGTCCAGGTCGGCGTCGACATCGACCGCGAGACCCTCGACCTGCGCATCGCGGACCGCGTGGACGCGATGTTCACCAGTGGCTTCGTGGCGGAGGTCCGCCACCTCCTCGACCACGGTCTGGCCGAGGCCCGCACCGCTCCCCGCGCGATCGGCTACCGGGAGGTGGTCGCGCACCTGCGGGGCGAGCTCACCGAGCAGGAGGCCCGCAACCGGACCGCGCAGGCCACCCGGCGGTTCGCGCGCCGGCAGGACTCCTGGTTCCGCAAGGACCCGCGCATCGTCTGGATCCCGTACGACGACCCGCACCTGGCCGACAAGGCGCTCGAGGCTGTCCACGGCGTCGGTGGCCGGCACTAGGTTCAGCAGCATGACCCGCACGACGTTCTACACCGCGATGACGCTGGACGGCTTCCTCGCCGACGAGCACGACTCGCTCGACTGGCTCTTCGTCCAGGACCAGGACGAGAAGGGGCCGCTCAACTACGACGAGTTCATCAAGGACATCGGCGCGATCGTGATGGGCGCGACGACCTACGAGTGGATCCTGCGACACAACGCTGACACGGGCGACGCATGGGTCTACGACGTGCCGGTCTGGGTGGTGACCCATCGCGACCTGCCCAGCGTCGAGGGCGCCGACATCCGGTTCGCCCAGGGCGACGTCGCGCCGCTCTACGAAGAGCTGGTTGCCGCTGCCGGCGACAAGGACGTGTGGGTGGCCGGGGGCGGTGACCTGGCCGCGCAGTTCGCCGAGGCCGGCCGGCTCGACCAGGTGATCTGCTACATCGCACCGGTCACCCTGGGCGCGGGGCGGCCGCTGTTCCCGCGCCGCTTCGACTTCCGGCTCGTCGAGGTGCACCAGAACAAGGCGTTCATCGCCGCGCGCTACGACGTGGTCGGCCCCCGCAGCTGACTGTGCGGGGAAGTACGTTGCCCGCATGACACTTCCCGCTCCCGCCCCGGACCGGGCCGCCCTGGTCACCGGTGCCTCGCAGGGCATCGGGGCCGAGATCGCCCGCGAGCTGGCCCGCCGCGGCCACCGGCTGCTGCTCGTCGCCCGCAGCCGCGACAAGCTGGAGGAGCTGGCCGACGAGATCAGGGCGGGCGGCGGCGCGGCTGACGTTCTGACGGCCGACCTGGCCGAGCGATCGGCCCGCGCGATCATTCCGTCCCGGCTGATCAAGCTCGGCGTGACGGTCGACATCCTGGTCAACAACGCCGGGTTCTCGACGATGGGACGCGTCTCGGCGGCCGATCCGGACACCGAGATGCAGATGGTCGAGGTGGACGTCGTCGCCGTGGTCGACCTCTGCACGCGGCTGCTGCCCGGCATGGTCGAGCGTGGCCGCGGCGCGATCCTCAACGTCGCGAGCACCGCGGCGTTCCAGCCGCTGCCCGGCCAGGCGGGGTACGGCGCGGGCAAGGCCTTCGTCCTCTCCTACACCCAGTCGCTGGTCGGCGAGCTCAAGGGCAGCGGCGTGACCGCGACCTGCCTGTGTCCCGGCCCGGTGCACACCGGCTTCGGCGAGCGCGCCGGCTTCGCGAAGGAGGACGCCGAGAAGGCGCTCCCTTCGGTGATGTGGGTCGACGCGACCGCGGTCGCGAAGGCAGCGGTCGAGGGGCTCGACAAGGGCCGGATGGTGGTCATCCCGGGCGTCGCGAACCGGGTCGCGGCCGCGATGGCCCAGGTCACCCCGCGCAGCCTCCTGCTGCCCGTGCTGAGGACGCATCCCGGCTTGAAGTAGCCCCCGCCCGGGTACCGCGTGCGGCATGTTCTCGGGTCCTCTCTGCGCGCTCGGCGCCGCCACCCTCACCCTCGTCACCCTCCAGGCCCCGGCCACCGCGCAGGAGAGCCCGCCGGCGGCAGCCCAACGCGTCAACCAGCGCGTCAAGGAGCCACCCCGCAGGGCCACCGTCGAGGGCCGGGGCGGCGCGGTCACCTCGGTCGACCCCTACGCCTCGCGGATCGGGCTCCAAGTGCTGCGGCACGGCGGCAACGCGGTCGACGCCGCGGTCGCCACCGCCGCTGCCCTGGGTGTCACCGAGCCCTACAGCTCCGGCCTCGGAGGGGGCGGCTACTTCGTCTACTACGACGCGAAGAGCAAGAAGGTGAAGACGCTCGACGGCCGCGAGACCGCGCCGGCCGCGATGAAGCACGACGCGTTCATCAACCCGGCCACCGGGCTGCCCTACACCTTCACGCCCGACCTCGTGACCAGCGGTGTCTCGGTGGGCGTCCCCGGCACCCCGGCCACCTGGCAGTCGGCGCTCGACCGGTGGGGGTCGATGTCTCTCGCCGACGTGCTCGCGCCGGCGGCGGCCCTGGCCCGGAGCGGCTTCCGGGTCGACAAGACCTTCAACCAGCAGACCACCGACAACGCCGAGCGCTTCAACACCTTCACCTCGACCCGCAAGCTCTTCCTCCGGCACGGCAAGGCCCCGAAGGTCGGCAGCCGGTTCCGCAACCCGCAGCTCGCCGACACCTACGACCTCCTCGCGAAGCGCGGGATGGCCGCGTTCTACCGCGGTGACCTGGCCCGCGAGCTGGCCAAGACCGTGCGCAAGCCCCCGGTGAGCGGCCGCACCGACCTGCCGGTGCCCAAGGGCAGGATGAGGACCAAGGACCTCGCGAAGTACGACGTCATCCAGCACCGGCCGACCCACGTCGGCTACCGCGGGCTGGACGTCTACGGCATGCCGCCGTCCTCCAGCGGCGGGACCACCGTTGGCGAGGCGCTCAACATCCTCGAGCGCTACGACCTCAAGAGCCTGACGCCGGTCCAGGTGGAGCACCTCGTGATCGAGGCCGCCCACCTCGCCTTCGCGGACCGCGCGAAGTACGTCGGCGACCAGAGCGGCGTCCCGGTCAGCACGCTGCTCTCCGACACCTACGCAGCCGAGCGGGCCTGCAAGATCGACCCGCTGCACGCGTTCACCCCGCCGGTCGCCGCCGGGGACGTCAAGGCCTCCGACGGCTCCTGCGCGACCCCGACCAGCAAGGGCGAGGCCGCGCCGGACACCGAGAACGTCAACACCACCAACCTCACCGTCGCCGACAAGGACGGCAACGTCGTCGAGTACACGCTCACCATCGAGCAGACCGGCGGCTCCGGCATCGTCCTGCCCGGCCGCGGCTTCCTGCTCAACAACGAGCTGACCGACTTCAGCGCGGTCTACGACCCCGCCGACCCGAACCGGATCGAGCCCGGCAAGCGGCCGCGCAGCTCGATGTCGCCGACGATCGTGCTCAAGGACCAGCGCCCGGCGCTGGCCGTGGGCTCGCCCGGCGGGTCGACGATCATCACCACGGTGCTCGGGATCCTGGTCAACCGACTCGACCTCGGGATGACGCTGGCGCAGGCGATCGCGGCACCGCGCGCGGCGCCGTCCAACAAGGCGACGGTCAGCGCCGAGCAGGCCTTCATCGACCAGTACGGCGCGGCGCTGGCGCTGCTCGGTCACACCTTCGCGCCGCCGGGCGCGGCGGGCACGAGCGCCGCCGAGATCGGTGCGGCGACGGCGATCGAGTTCGGTCCGAAGGGGCTGATGACGGTCGCCGCGGAGCCGACCCGGCGGGGCGGTGGCTCAGCAGCTGTCGTCGATCGGAAGTAGCCGGGCGCCTGGCTCTACCCTGAAGGGGTGACCGCGACCGAGCCTCTGCAGACTTGGACGACGATCGACAGCGTCGACCAGCTCGTCTCCCTCCTCGGCACCCCGGGGGAGCGGGCCGCCAGCAAGAGCCGGACCGCGCTGCTCGAGGTGGACCGCGAGTGGCTGGCGTCGTCGCCGTTCTGCGTGATGGCGACCTCCGACGCCGACGGCAGCTGCGACGCGTCGCCGAAGGGCGATCCGGCCGGCCGGCTCGTGCACGTCATCGACGACCGCACCATCGCGATGGCCGAGCGGCCCGGCAACAAGCGGGCCGACGGCTACAAGAACATCCTGAGCAACCCGCACGTCGGGCTGAACTTCCTGATCCCCGGCCGCGGCGACACGCTCCGGATCAACGGCCGGGCCCGGCTGGTCAGCGACGCGCCGTTCTTCGACGAGATGGTGGTCAAGGGCCACCGGCCGCTGCTCGCGGTCGTCGTGGAGATCGACGACATCTTCTTCCACTGCGCGAAGGCGTTCCTGCGCTCGGGCATCTGGAAGCCGGAGACCTGGGACCCCGAGGCCCGGGTGCCGCGCCGCGCGGTGATCGCCAGCCAGGTCGAGCCGGCCGGCATGTCGGTCGCGCAGCTCGACGACTACTACGACGAGTCCAACTACTCCCGTGGCCTCTACACCTGACTACCCGTTCCTCAAGGGGCACGGCACCGAGAACGACTTCGTCCTCCTGCCCGACCTCGACGGGAATGTGCACGGCGAGCTCTCCGCCGAGGAGATGGCCCAGCGCGTGCGGGCGCTCTGCGACCGCCGTGCCGGCATCGGTGGCGACGGCGTCCTCCGGGTGGTCCGCGCGATCTCTCCTGACGCGGAGTGGTTCATGGACTACCGCAACTCCGACGGCTCCCTCTCGGAGATGTGCGGCAACGGCATCCGGCTATTCGCCCGCTACCTGGTCGACGAGGGCCTCGCCGACAGGTCGACGCCGATCCGGGTGGACACCCGCGACGGCGTCAAGACGCTCACCGTGGACGGCGACCTCATCACCGCTGACATGGGAACCCCCAAGGTCCTGGGCGAGACATCTGTCTCGGTCGGCGAACGCACCTGTCCGGCCCGCCACGTCGACATGGGCAACCCGCACGCGGTTGCGTTCGTCGACTCCCTCGACGACGCCGGCCGGCTGTTCGACGCCCCCGCGTACGACGCGCACGTCTATCCCGACGGCGTGAACGTCGAGTTCGTCGTACGTCGCGGCGAGCGGCACGTCGCGATGCGCGTGCACGAGCGCGGCTCCGGCGAGACCCGTTCCTGCGGCACCGGCGCCTGCGCGGTGATGGTGGCCGCGGCCAGTGCCGACGACAACCGCCCGGCCGGCAGCGACGTGGCCTACCGCGTCGACGTACCCGGCGGCACGCTCACCGTCACATGGACCGCGGACGACCGGGTGCTGCTGACCGGGCCCGCGGTCATCGTGGCGTCGGGCCGGACCCACCTCTGACCGCCACCACGACCGCGACCACGAGCATCAGCAACAACGGCCACGACCCGGGCAGCACCAGCACGTCCTTGACGCCGTCCCACACCGACCTGGTGACCACGACCGAGTCGTCGACCGCCCGAGAGCTCCACCATGCGGTGATTCCGAGGGCGAGCTGGGTGGCGATGCCGGCCGCGGTGACGTACTGCAGCCACGCCGGGGCCGAGAGCGCCCACAGTGCCAGCATGCCGAGGACCAGCAGCAGCGCGGTCATCACACCGGCACCGGCGGCGACCCGGTAGTCGCTGCGGTCGGCGGTCTCCCCGAAGAACTGCACGTCGACGGTGACCGTCCGGACCAGGATCCCGTTGAGCCAGGCGAGCACCACCGCGGCGAGCATCCCGACGGTCGCGGCGGCGCGGGGTCTGGGCGTCACGAGCTCAACCCTGCCATCTAGGCTCCCGAGCCATGGACATCAGTGGATCGACCGCCATCGTCACCGGCGCTGCCTCCGGCATCGGCGCGGCCTGTGCCCGCCAGCTCGCCGCCCGGGGCGCCACCGTCGTGGTCGCGGACCTCCAGGCCGACAAGGGCGAGGCGCTCGCCGCAGAGATCAAGGGTGTCTTCGCTCTGGTCGACGTCACCAACACCGAGCAGATCACCGCGGCGGTCAACGCCGCCGCCGAGATCGCGCCGCTCCGCGCGGTGGTCAACTCCGCGGGCATCGGATGGGCGCAGCGGACCATCGGCCGCGACGGCCAGATCGAGTCGGCCCACGACCTCGACGCCTTCAAGAAGGTCATCGCGATCAACCTGATCGGCACCTTCGACATGGTCCGCCAGGCCGCGACGGTGATGAGCC
>JAWWPK010000489.1:0-5776 GCA_033854925.1 Nocardioidaceae bacterium
TCGCTGCTGCCCAGCCTGCTGGCCCGGCGGTCGGGCCGCGCGGGCTACATCGAGATGAGCGTCAAGACCCGCAAGCTGATCGGCTCCCCCGGCTTCCCGGCCGCCGAGGAACGCACCCGAGCCCACGCCGCCGAGACCTATGACCGCGGCGTCACCGCCAGCGGCACGCTGCGCCAGATGGTCGCGGTCCTCACCCAGCCGAACCGCTCGCCGAAGCTGCGCGCGCTGAAGATGCCGGCGCTGGTCGTGCACGGCCTCGACGACAAGATGGTGCACGCCTCCGGTGGCCGCGCCACGGCCGCGGCCATCCACGGCGCGGAGCTGCTGCTCATCGACGGCATGGGCCACGACCTCCCGCCGGCCCTCTTCGAGACCTTCGCCGACGGCATCCGCCGTACGGCGGACCGCGCACGCTGACTCGTCCTCCCGGCAGCCGCCAGCCGGGGACGTGGTTCGCGAGCGGAGCGAGCGCGCCCCGCGATCGGCCCCGGTGCCTACGACGACTGCGAAGCCCGCGAGCGGAGCGAGCGTCGTCGTAGACCCGGGGCCGAAGCTCGCGGGGGTGAACAGTCAGTCGGAGAGGCGCTCGCCGGTGTCGGTGTCGAAGACGTGCACGTTCTTCGGGTCGGTGGTCACGAAGATCGTGTCGCCCTTGTGCACGGTGTCGCGGGCCGAGATCCGGACGATGACGTTGCTGGGCGTGCCCTCGACGTCACAGTTGCCGTAGATGAACTCGTCTGCGCCGAGCTCCTCGACCACGGTCACGTTGATCGGCAGACCGCCCTCGGCGTTGGACACGAGCCGCCAGGACTCGGGCCGTACGCCGACCGTGATGTTGCCGCTCATCTTCTTCGACGCGGTCGGGTCGACCGGGACGAGGTACTCCCCGATCTTGGCCTGGCCCTCGACGGCCTTGGCCTGGATCAGGTTCATCTGTGGCGAGCCGATGAAGCCGGCGACGAACAGGTTGACCGGCTTGTCGTAGAGCCTGAGCGGCGTGTCGACCTGCATCAGCTCACCGAGGTTCATCACGGCCACCCGATCGCCCATCGTCATCGCCTCGACCTGGTCGTGGGTGACGTAGACGGTGGTGACCCCCAGGTCGGCCTGGAGCTTCGCGATGTCGGTGCGGGTCGCGACCCGCATCTTCGCGTCGAGGTTCGACAGCGGCTCGTCCATGCAGAAGACCTGCGGGCTCCGGACGATCGCGCGGCCCATCGCGACCCGCTGCCGCTGCCCACCCGAGAGTGCCTTCGGCTTGCGGTCGAGGTAGTCCTCCAGCTGCAGGATCTTGGCCGCGTCGGCGACCCGCTTCTTGCGCTCCTCGGTCGGGACCTTGGCCATCTTCAGGGCGAAGCCCATGTTGTCCGCCACCGACATGTGCGGGTAGAGGGCGTAGTTCTGGAAGACCATCGCGATGTCGCGGTCCTTGGGCGGTGTGTCGGTGATATCGCGGTCGCCGATGAAGATCTTGCCCTCGTTGACCTCCTCCAGCCCCGCGAGCATTCGCAGGGTCGTGGACTTGCCGCAACCGGATGGTCCGACGAGGACCATGAACTCCCCGTCGCCGATCTCGAGGCTGATGCCTGGCACCGCGGGCTTGTCCGCCCCTGGATACCAGCGTTGTGCCTTCTCAAAGGTCACTGTGGCCATGCTGACGTGCTCCCTTCACCGGCAGGTACGTGCCGGACGATCCGTAGTGAAGTGACGCCGGTCACCCTAGGGGCCGCCGCAACCTTCGCGGAAGAGCGAGGCGGCGTCAGCCCGGGATCGGCTCGTGGTTGACGTCGGCGGGCCAACCGTGGGAGCGTTCCCACCAATGTGACGTGCGTTACAGAAACGTTATGCACAGTCCTTGACCACCCCTGGCGTAAGCGTTTACATGCTCGTATCGGAGCGGGCAGGCGGTCGAGGGGAAGCGACACAAACCTGCTGACCATCACGAGAGGAAAAGGCATGCGAACACGCAACACGCGTCAAGTAGCGGCCCTGGCTGCCGCGGTACTGGGCGCGGGGCTCGCACTGGCGAGCTGTGCCAGCAACGACAAGGGCGGGGGCGCCGCGAGCGGCACCTGGCCCGGAGCCAACAAGACCGAGTGCAAGGACCTGTCCCAGCTGGCCGACTTCGGCGACCTGTCGGGCAAGAATGTGGGTGTCTACACCTCCATCGTGGCCCCCGAGGACCAGGCCCAGAAGGACTCCTACAAGCTGTTCACCACGTGCACGGGCGCCAAGGTGACCTACGAGGGCTCCAAGGAGTTCGAGGCGCAGCTGCCGGTGCGGGTGCAGGCCGGCAACCCGCCGGACATCGCCTTCGTCCCGCAGCCCGGTCTGCTCAAGACCCTGGTCGCCACCGGCAAGGTGGTCGAGGCTCCTTCGCAGGTCTCCGACAACGTCGACTCCTTCTTCGGCGACGACTGGAGGGCCTACGGCAGCGTGGACAACAAGCTCTACGCAGCTCCGCTGGGTGCCAACGTCAAGTCGTTCGTGTGGTACTCCCCGAAGATGTTCTCCGACAACGGCTGGCAGATCCCGCAGACCTGGGACGACATGCTCGCCCTCTCCGACACCATCGCCGCGACGGGGATCAAGCCGTGGTGCGCCGGCATCGAGTCCGGTGAGGCGACCGGCTGGCCGGCCACCGACTGGCTCGAGGACGTCCTGCTCCGCACGGCCGGCCCCGACGTCTACGACCAGTGGGTCAACCACTCGATCCCGTTCAACGACCCGCAGGTCGCTACCGCCCTCGATGACGTCGGCGGGATCCTGAAGAACGACGCCTACGTCAACGGCGGCATCGGCGACGTCAAGTCGATCGCCACCACCGCGTTCCAGGACGGCGGCCTGCCGATCCTGGACGGAAAGTGCGCGTTGCACCGTCAGGCCGGCTTCTACGCCGCCAACTGGCCCGAGGGCACGGACGTGTCCGAGAACGGCGACATCTTCGCGTTCTACCTGCCCACCATGAGCGAGGACTTCGGCAAGCCGGTCCTCGGTGGCGGCGAGTTCGTCACGGCATTCTCGGACTCGCAGGAGGTCCAGGCACTGCAGACCTACCTGTCGACGGACGTGTGGGCCAACGAGAAGGCCAAGGCCACGCCGGGCGGCGGCTGGGTCAGCGCCAACAAGGGTCTTCAGGTCGAGAACCTGGTCAGCCCGATCGACCAGCTCTCCGCCCAGATCCTCCAGGACCCGGACGCGGTGTTCCGCTTCGACGGCTCGGACCAGATGCCGGGCGAGGTGGGTGCCAACTCCTTCTGGAAGGAGATGACTGCCTGGATCACCGGTCAGAGCACCGGCGACACCCTCGACCACATCGAGAGTTCCTGGCCGTCATCCTGATCGACGGATGATCGACGCATGACCGACTCGCGTCCCGGCCGGCCTCGTGCCGGCCGGGCCGAGCCGGGCTCGCGCAGCGCGCACGGCCCAGACGGCGAGCCGTTGCAACCCATCACCGGCCCCGGCGGCTCAGCCGCACGAGACCTCGGGAGTGCCCATGTCTTCAGGTGAGAAGTTTCTCCAGCTCATCATCTGCGTCGCCGTCTTCTTCGGTGTCGTCGCAGGGATCCTGCTGCTGACGTCGCGACTCCGGTCGCAGCGCGGCGAGAAGATCCAGTTCGTCGCCTTCGTCTTGCCCGCCCTCGCGCTCATCGCGATCGGCCTGCTGTACCCCGCGATCAACACGATCTACTCGTCGTTCAAGAACAACACCGGGACCGAGTTCGTCGGCCTCGACAACTACCACACGGTCTTCACCGACACCCAGCAGCTCAGGGTGCTCCGCAACACCGCGCTGTGGGTGGCGCTCGTGCCCGTCCTGTCCACGTTCATCGGGCTCGTGTACGCCGTCCTGGTCGACCGCTCCCGGTTCGAGAAGTTCGCCAAGGCACTGATATTCCTGCCGATGGCCATCTCGCTCGTCGGCGCGTCGATCATCTGGAAGTTCGTCTACGACTACCGCGACAAGACCAACGACCAGATCGGGCTGGCCAACGAGCTCCTCAAGTCGCTCGGCTTCAACACCTATCAGTTCCTGCTCAACGAGCCATGGAACAACCTGTTCCTCATCGTGATCATGATCTGGGTCCAGGCGGGCTTCGCCATGACGCTGCTCTCGGCGTCCATCAAGGCCATCCCCGAGGACATCGTCGAGGCGGCCCGCCTCGACGGAGTCGGTGGCCTGCGGATGTTCCGCTACATCACCATCCCGAGCATCCGACCGTCCCTGATCGTGGTCCTCACGACCATCAGCATCACCACGCTGAAGGCCTTCGACATCGTGCGCACGGCAACGGGCGGCAACTTCAACACCAGTGTGCTGGCCTACGAGTTCTACGTGCAGAGCTTCCGCTCGAACAATGCCGGGCTGGGCGCGGCGCTCGCCGTGCTGATCTTCGTGCTCGTCATGCCGATCGTCGTCTACAACGTCCGTCAGATGCGCAAGCTGGAGGCCCGATGACCATCGCAGACCCCGACGTCTCCGTCGAGAGCGTCGTCGCCCAACAGACCGCCACCTCGGCCGCCAAGAAGACGCTGTCGTCCCCGTGGGCCTCCCTCGCCGCCGTGATCATCGCCGTGCTCTGGACGATCCCAACAGCGGGACTGCTGATCTCGTCGTTCCGCCCCGAGAATGACGTCAAGAGCAACGGGTGGTGGACGATCTTCACCCATCCGAGCTTCACCTTCGACAACTACAAGGCGGTGGTGCAGGGCACCGATGTCGACCTCGGGACGTACTTCGTCAACACGATCGTGATCACGATCCCGTCGGTCATCATCCCGCTCTGCCTGGCCGTCATCGCCGCCTACGCATTCTCGTGGATGAAGTTCCCCGGACGCGACTTCCTGTTCGTCTGTGTCTTCGCCCTGCAGATCGTTCCGATCCAGGTGACGATGATCCCGCTGCTGAAGCTGTACGTGGACCCGCACATCGGAGGCGCGCACTTCCAGCCGCTGGCCGGCGGCGACGCGCCGGGTGGCGGTTTCTACACGATCTGGCTGTCGCACTCGATCTTCGCGCTGCCGCTGGCGATCTACCTGCTGCACAACTTCATGTCGCAGATCCCGGGCGAGCTGATCGAGTCGGCACGGGTCGACGGCGCGGGGCACGTGCAGATCTTCAGCCGGATCATGCTCCCGCTGATGGGGCCGGCCATCGCCGCCTTCGGGATCTTCCAGTTCCTCTGGGTCTGGAACGACCTGCTCGTTGCGCTGGTCTTCGGCGGTGGCAGTCTCGACGTCTCGCCACTCACGGTGCGCCTGGCCGAGCTGTCCGGCACCCGAGGGCAGGACTGGCATCTGCTGTCGGCCGGCGCCTTCGTGTCGTTGATCGTGCCCCTGATCGTCTTCCTGTCGCTCCAGCGCTACTTCGTGCGCGGGCTGCTGGCCGGAAGCGTCAAGGGGTGACCACAGGCACGACCGCCGAACTGCCCAGATGCTCCGCGAGCCAGTGGAGGGACGCCTTGGGCGTCCGGGTCTGATCCCGCGGATCGACGTGCACGATGCCGAAGGTCTTGGTGTAGCCCTCGGCCCACTCGAAGTTGTCCAGAAGGGTCCAGACGATGTACGCGCGGACATCCGCTCCAGCCTCACGTGCCCGGAGGGTGGCGGCGATGTGGTCGCGCAGGTAGGCGATGCGATCCTGGTCGTCGACGGTCCCCGCCGAGTCGGGAACGAGCTCGGCGTCCGCGTAGGCCGCCCCGTTCTCGGTGACCAGGACGGGCAGGCCGGTGCGTCCATGGGTGTCGACCAGGACCTGCTCCAGGCCGGCCGC
>JAWWPK010000490.1:0-12008 GCA_033854925.1 Nocardioidaceae bacterium
CTGGGACATCGCCGCGTTGCCTGGTGGAAAGATGGCAGCGTCGTCGAACAGCCGGCGGAGCAGCGGTGCACACGACGTCGACAACGTGGTCACTGCGGCAGTCGCCGACCGGACCAGGTCCAGGCATAGGCGCCGTCGTCGGACGCGGTGCCGCCCTCGCCGAGCTCCAGCGGCCGGAACGTGTCGACCATGACCGCGAGCTCGTCGAACCGCTCGGCGCCGATGCTGGCCTCGATCGCGCTGGGCTGCGGGCCGTGGCTGTGCCCGCCGGGGTGCAGCGTCACCGAGCCGAGGCCGATGCCGGAGCCCTTGCGGGCCTCGTAGTCCCCGGCGACGTAGAACATCACCTCGTCGCTGTCGACGTTCGAGTGGTAGTAGGGCACCGGGATCGACAGCGGGTGGTAGTCCACCTTGCGCGGCACGAAGTTGCAGATCACGAAGTTGGTGCCCTCGAAGACCTGGTGCACCGGCGGCGGTTGGTGCACCCGCCCGGTGATCGGCTCGAAGTCGGCGACGTTGAACCTGTAGGGGTAGAGGCAGCCGTCCCAGCCGACGACGTCGAAGGGGTGCGTGGGACACACGTAGCGGGTGCCCGTGATACCCCTGGACCCCCGGTGCTTCACCAGCACCTCGACGTCCGTGCCGTCCACCGGCATCGGCTCGCCGGGCCCGTGCAGGTCGCGCTCGCAGTAGGGCGCGTGCTCGAGCAGCTGGCCGTAGCGGGAGAGATACCGCTTCGGGGGCGCGACGTGGCTGTTCGCCTCGATCGCGTAGAGCTGGCTCGGCTCCGAGGGCACCCAGCGGTGCGTGGTCGCACGGGGCACGATGACGTAGTCGCCGGCCCGGTAGCTCAGCACGCCGAGCACGGTCTCGACGGTGCCGGAGCCGGCCTCGACGTAGACGCACTCGTCGCCGATCGCGTTGCGGTAGTACGCCGACGGGTCGACGCCGGTCACGACGTACCCGATCCGGACGTCGTGGTTGCCGAGGACCAACCGGCGCCCCGTGACCGGATCCTTGTCCGTCGCGAGCTCGTGCAGCTTGAGGTGCCGGGGCTTGAGCGGGTGGTTGGCCGTCCGGGTCTGGTCGGGCGGCTCCCAGATCTCGCTGCCGACGATCGCCGAGGGGACGCCCCGGTGGTAGAGCAGCGAGGAGTCGGACGAGAACCCCTCCTCGCCCATCAGCTCCTCGCGGTAGAGCTTGCCGTCGGGGTCGCGATGCTGGGTGTGCCGCTTCGGCGGTACGTCGCCCACCGACCGGTAGTGCGCCATTCGAGCCCTCCTGTGTCCCTCGTCCGCACGATAGTGGGTGCCGCCCGACGACCGGCCCGCCACTCCCGCAGTGAGCCGGTGCCTCAGCCGGGCCCGTCGAAGAACAGCCGCTGCGGGGCGTCCACGAGGATCGTCCGGCGGTCATCGGGGTCCGGCGCCCAGTCGGCGAGCAGGTTCAGCAGCTCACCCGTGTCCCGCTGGCCGTCGGGCAGATGTGGCCAGTCCGAGCCCCAGAGCAGCCGGTCCGGGCAGGTCGCCACGAGCGCGCGGCCCAGCTCGTGCGACGAGCTCAACGGCTGCCCGGGAGCCAGCCGGTAGGGGCCGGACAGCTTGATCCAGCAGTTGTCGTTGTCGCCGAACATCGCGAGCAGCGCCTCGACGTCCGCATCGGTGTGCCCGTCGGAGGCCTTCAGGTAGCCCATGTGGTCGATCACGAACGGGTGCTCGAGCTGGGCCAGGAACGGGAGCAGCGACCGCACGACCCGTCCCGGCGTGTAGAACTGCAGGTGCCAGCCCCGGCGCCCGGCCGTGCGCACCATCCCGCGGATGTGGTCCTCGAGCTCGTCCACAGGAGAGTCGGCGCGGGCGAAGAGATCCACCCGCACGGCGCGCACCCCGAGCTCGTGCCACTCGTCCAGCTCGGACTCGGTGACGTCGCCGTCGAGACGGACCACGGCCCGGCAGCGATCGCCCAGTCGGCGGAGCACGGCGAGCGCGAGACTGTTGTCGGTTCCGTAGAAGGTGGGTTGCACAAGGACCATCCGCTCGATACCGAGGTGCTCGGTCAGGCGGAGGTACTGGTCCAGCGTGCCTTCGGGGAAGGTGTAGAGCGGCTCGGGCACGTGGCGGTAGCCCGGTTCGAACACGTGGAAGTGGGCGTCGCAGCTGCGGGCCGGCGGGACGAACGACGGCAGCGTATTGGTGGCCGCGGGACGCATCGGGGTCGTCTCGAGCGGGGTTGTGCTCATGTCTGGTCCTGCCCGCTGAGTGACTCGACGCGGGACCGTGCGGCGGCGTGGAGGAGGTCGGTGTCCATGCCGGTGAGGATGAGGGAGCAGGCGCCGAGCGCGGCCAGGGCGGCGTACGTCGTGGGGTCTCCGACGCCGGCGATCATCAGGAGCTTGCCGTGCCGGCGACAGGCGCTGGCCAGCGCGAGGACCGCGTCGCGAACGCGCGGGTCGTCGTAGCGGCCGGGGACCCCGAGCTCGGCGGTGAGGTCGTTGGCCCCGAGGGCAATGATGTCGACCCCGTCGACCGCCGCGATCTCGTCCGCTGCGGACACGCCAGCGGGCGTCTCGATGATGACCTCGACCACGGTGGCCGCGTCCAGACGCGGGTTCAGGTCCCGGGCGGCCGTCGGCGTCATGCCGACCAACGACACGGCGGAGACTGCGGAGCGCTGCCCCCTTGGGGGGAACCGGCAGGACCGCGCCACCGCCAGCGCCTCGGCGGCCGTCTCGATGCGTGGCGCCACGATGCCCTGGGCACCTCCGTCGAGGAGCCGCCCGATGACACCGAGGTCGCGTTCCGGTGTGCGCACGAAGGGCACCAGCCCCAGGTCCGATGCCGCCGAGCACAGGGCCGCTGCGGTGTCGAGCGTCATCGTCGAGTGCTCGAGGTCCACCAGGATCGAGTGGTGGCCGGTCGACTGGGCGATCCTCACAACGTCGGTTGTGCGGGCGCTGCGCAGCCCGAGCTGGAAGGTCGGCTGCCCGTTCCGCAGCCGCGTCACGAGCGGGTTCTCCGTCGCGGCCATCGCTGTCGTCATCGCGCGCTGGGGGCTGCGCCGAAGAACATCGCGGCCATGTCCGGGCGGGCCAGCAGTGCGGCTGCGCTGTCTGCGAGGAGGACGCGGCCGCGTTCCATGACGACTCCCTGGTCGGCCAGCCGGAGTCCGAAGCGGACGTTCTGCTCGACCATCAGGATGGTCACCCCCAGGGAGTTCATCGTCCGGGTGGTGTCGAAGACGACCTGGCTGGTCTTGGGGTCCAGCCCGAGGGTCGGCTCGTCCAGCAGTACGACGCGCGGCTCGGTGACCAACGCCCTGGCGAACTCGACGACGCGCCTCTGGCCGCCGGACAGCTCGGCGGCCTTGTCGCCCGCGCGTTCGCGCACGATCGGGAAGGCCTCGCCGAGCTCGTCGAGGCGCCGTGCGAGCCTGCGCCGATCCCTCCGGACGACGTAGCCGCCGAGCAGCATGTTGTCGCGCACGGTCAGGTTCGCGAACAGTCCGTCCTGCTGTGGCACCTGCACGACGCCAGCGGCGATCACCTCCGCCGGTGCGAGGCCGTGCACGGCCCGACCGTCGACCAGCACCGCGCCGGAACGCGGCCGGAGCAGGCCGCTGATCGTTCGAAGCACCGTGGACTTGCCGGCTCCGTTGGGACCCACGATGCAGGTGACGCTGCCCTGCCGCACCAGCAGGTCCACGCCCTGCAGCACGTCCCCACCGCCATAGCCGGCGTAGATGCCCGTCAGCTCGATCACGGCGCGGTCCTCGCCGGCTGGGGACCGAGGACGAAGTCGTCCCCGAGGTAGGCGTCCTGGACCGCAGGGTCGGCGGAGACGGACCGCGGGTCGCCCGCGGCGATCACCTGGCCGTGCGCCAGCACCACGGCGCGATCGGCGAGCGGCAGCACGAAGTGCATGTCGTGCTCCACGATCACGAACGTCCTACCGGACGCGTTGAGGGCCCGGATGAGGGAGCCGAGTCGCTGACGCAACGTGGGATTCACCCCGGCGGCAGGCTCGTCGAGCAGGATCACGGCCGGGTCGAGCATCAGGACCTGAGCCAGCTCCACGAGCTTGCGCTGCCCGTACGACAGGGCGGTGGCTCGCACGTCGACGTACTCACCCATGCCCACGAACTCGAGCAGCTCGGTGGCACGGGCCGCTTCTGCGCCCGAGACTGCCGAGCGCGCCAGCGCCCGCAGGCTGAAGTGGTCGCTCACGACCACGACGTTCTCCAGCACGGTCAGGCTGCCGAAGAGCCTCGGGAGCTGGTGGGTCCGGCCGATCCCGGCGTGCGCGCGCCCACTCCGGCCGAGTCGGCGCAGTGAGCGGCCGCCGAGCAGCAGGTCGCCCCGGCTGGCCGAGTAGGTGCCGTCGACGACGTTGAACAGAGTGGTCTTCCCGGAACCGTTGGGGCCGATGAGGGCCGTGACCGATCCCGCCGGAACGGTCAGGGTGACGCCGTCCAGCGCGATCAGCCCGGAGAACCGCACGGTCGTGTCACGGACCGCCAGCAGCTCCTCACCCCTCACCGAGAGCCGGGCGAGCCGCTCCGAGCGCGGCGCCTCGGGCAGGCTCACGTCTTCGAGCCGGGCCCCCGTGGGGCTGGCCGAGCCGCGCTTGGCTCTTCGGTCCAGCCAGTCCTGGACGGTGGGGATGATGCCTCGCGGCAGGAGCACCGCGACGAACACCAGCAGGCCACCGAAGTAGAGCAGGCGGAGCGCACCGGCATCCGCCCCTCCGATGGAGGAGTTCGTCACCTCGGTGAGCGGGATGAGCACGAAGGCTCCGAGCACGGGTCCCCAGACGGTGCCGCGACCACCTATCAGCACGGCGAGGACGACCTCGACGCTCAGCACGATGTCGAACATGGCGCTCACGGTGAGGAAGCTGACGTAGTAGCCGTAGACCGCTCCCGCGGTGCCGACCAGTGCCGAGCTGGCAACGAAGGCCAGTCCCTTGTACGCAGGCGTGAGCACCCCCACCGCGGCCGCCTTGTCCTCGTCGTCACGGATCGCGATCAGGCCCAGCCCGAACTTGGACCGGCGGATCGCCACCGTCAGCCCGACGCTGGCCAGCGCGAGCGCGAACAGGGCGTAGTAGAACGGCCAGTTGTAGAAGCGGATGTCCCAGTCAGGCAGGGGCAGAGCCAACCCCTGGCTCCCGCCGGTCACCGAGGCCCAGTTGCGGGTGACCAGCCCCAGGAGCTCGAGGACCGCGAAGGACACGATGACGAACGCGGCTCCACGCGTCCGCCCGGTGACCACGCCCAGGAGCACGGCGAGGACGGCAGCAGCGATCCCGCCGAGGGGCGCCAGCAGGAACGGCGAGACGGCCCAGTGGCCGACCAGGATGCCGACGGTGTAGGCGCCCACGCCCACGAAGACGCTGTGCCCGAGGCTGATGTAGCCGGTGTACCCGGCCATGATGTTCCAGCCGGAACCCAGCACCGAGACGAGGAACGTCACGATGAGGACGTGCTGGATGTAGGCGTTCGGCGTCAGGAACGGGATCGCGGCGACCAGGACGACCGCTGCCGCAACCATCCGGCCGATCGTGAGCCGCGCTGCGAGCGCAGCCAGGGTCGTCATGCCGTCGCCGCATCAGCACGGGTACGACGACCGAGCAGGCCCTGAGGCCGCAGCACGAGGATCGCGATGATCAGGAAGTAGGGCACGGCGGTGGCCCACCGGGTGTCGATGTAGGACGCGGTGAACGCCTCGCCGAGACCCAGGACAGCTGCGCCCAGACCCGCTCCCCAGAGGCTGCCGAGCCCCCCGAGGATCACCACGCACAGGATCCGGCCGATCCAGATGTCCTGGGAGTCCGGGACGAACTGGTAGAGCACCGAGAGGGCACCTCCGCCGAACCCGGTGGTCGCGGCGCCGATCGCGAACATCTGCGCCTGGGTCCGCTCGACATCGATGCCGACGAGCAGCGCGCCCTCGCGGTTGGTGGCGCACGCACGGATGGCCCGGCCCACGAAGGTGCCCCGGAGGAGTGCCACCAGGAGACCGAGCATCGCGACCGCCCCGGCGGCGGCGTACAGCTGCGCCTGCGGGACCACGACGTCGCCGAGGTGGAACGAGGCGTTGAAGTACGACGGCGTCGACGTCCGTGAGGAGGTGCCCCAGACCAGGGCGAGCACGCCCTCGCTCGCCACCGCAACGCCGAAGGAGGCGACCAGCGCGAGCTCGGGGTCGACGCGGTGGACCCGGGCCACGACCGTCTTGTAGATCAGCCAGCCGACGGCGTACATGACCGGCGTGACGACCAGTCCGGCGAGCAGCGGGTCCAGGCCCGAGGTGTCCCAGATCCACCAGCTGAGGAAGGCCGCCACGATCACCAGCGCCGCGTGGGAGAGGTTCATGACCCTCATGACGCCGAAGACGAGCGTGAAGCCGGAGGACATGAGTGCGTACACCCCACCCGCAAGGAGCCCCAGGATGGCGGTCTGGATGAGAAGGGTCACGGTGTCCTCCCTCGCAGTCTGGCCGTCACTGCCAGGCCGGCTTGGAGTAGAGGACCTCGTCCACCGTGGCGGCCTCGGCCGGCGCGATGACCTGCACCGTCCCGTCCTGGAACTGGCCGAGCAGCAGCTCGCCCTGGGGCCGGCCCGTGTCATCCCAGCTCAGCGGTCCCACGACGGTGTCGACGCTGTTGGCGTGCAGCCACTCCGCGATCGCGGTCTGGTCGAGCTTGCCCACACCCTCAACGGCGGCGGCGAGGACCTGACCGGCCGTGTAGGAGTTGGCGGCGTCCTCACTGGGCTCGCTTCCGTACTTCTTGGTGTAACCGTCCACGAAGGTCTGGTTGTCCGCGAAGTCCGCCTGGCTGCTGTAGGCCAGGGAGGTGAAGATCGCCTGGGTGTTGGCGGACCCGATCGCATCGGGGTAGGCGGGGTCGGTCGGCGAGTTGGTCTGGTAGAGCATCGTCGGGCTGAACCCGACCTTCTCGAACGCCCGGACCACCTCCGTGCCGTCCGGACCGACCGCGCCGCTGATCACCAGGTCCGGTGCCTTCTGCTTGATGGCGTTGGCGATCGTGTCGAAGTTCGACGTGTCGGGGGCGTAGGTCTCGTCGTACACCGTTTCGACGCCGAGGTCTCCGAGGCGCTGCTTGAACAGGTCAGCGGCCTGGCTGGTGTTGGGGTCGTCCGCCTGCACGAGAGCCATCGTCGCGGGCCGCTGGTCCGCCGGCATGTTCGTGATCAGGTCGACGAACTGGTTGGGCAACCTCTGGGTGGTCGCCGGCTGGGCGAAGAAGAGGTACTTGAAGCCGCGCTCGAAGATCTCGTCCGCTCCACCCGAGGGCTCGATGTAGACGTACTTGTAGCGTTCCGCGACCGGAGCGACCGCAACGTTGAGGTCGGAGGAGAACGTGCCCAGCACGAGGTCCACCTTGTCCTGGGAGATGAGCCGGTTGTAGTCCGAGATCGCGGTCTGCTGGTCGAACCCGTCGTCGAGGACCTTGAGCTCGACCTTGCGGCCGAGGAGGCCGCCGTTCGCGTTGAGCTCGTCGACCCAGTACTGGTAGCCCTCCATGCCGGGCTCGGCCCGGTCGGCGACCGGACCGGTCAGCGGGAGCGACATGCCGATCACGATCGGACCGTCCCCCGAGCTCCCGTCGCTTCCGGACCCGTTCGACGACAGGCCGCAGGCCGAGGTGAGCAACAGCGCCGCAGTGCTGACGGTCAGGGAGCGGCGCAACCGTCGGGTGGTGCGTGTCGTGGTGCTGGTCATGGCCTTGCTCCTCGGTTGGGTGCTGCGCGGAAGGGCGCGGTTGCGGTGGGCGAGCCGGACGGCACGGAATCCGAGAGGTCGTCCGTCCGGTGGTGTGGGACGAGCTCGGGATAGGGCTCGCCGTCGAGGCCGGGCACCGTGATCCGGGCCGGGTCGTTGTCGTGACGGACCAGCTCGCGGGCGGCGTAGTCCGTCACTGCCCCCGAGAGCAGCTGGCGCGGGTCCTCCAGGACCACGCGGAGTCGGGTGGTGAGGGCGAACCAGTCCGACGGGCTGGACACGGGAGGCATCCCGTCGACCGAGGTCGTGCCCTGCGCGACCGGCTCCTCGGCCCGAGAGGCCGGCACGAAGTGCGGGTAGCCGGTGAACATGACCTGGCCGAGCTCGGCCATCGCGGTGAGGCTCGACCAGAGCACGCGGTAGTCCTGCTCCAGCGCGGCGACCTCGGTGGGGTCGCCCCGGAAGACCGGGAACACCGGCGCATGCGGGGCGATGAGCAGGTGCTGTCGCGGCAGCCGGCCCCGGGAGACGGTCTCGATCACCGCTGCGACGCTGTTGCTCTCCAGGGTGACGCCGGAGGTCGGCCTGCCCTGTCGCCCGGCGACGATCACCATCGTGTCCTCCCACGGCAGCGCCAGGCGGTCGAACCACGTGATGAGCCGGTGGGCCAGGTCGAGGCCGGTGAGGAAGAAGGTCGCCACCATCACGCGGTTCAACGGGACCGCCAGTCCGCTCGAGTCGGCCTCGAGGTAGTCGGCGCGGAGTCGTTCGGGCGTGAGGTAGGCAGCATCGGACAAGGTCCTGTCCAAGAGGTCTGCGGTGGCGCGGCACGCGTAGTCGACCATCGCCGCGATCGACTCCTCACGCCCGCGGAAGGCCGCCACCCCGATGCGGTCTCGCCACAGCGCGACGTCATTGGCCCGGCGTACCTCGAGGCACGAGTCGCGAAGCCGGCGGGCGTCGTCGACCCAGACGCCGTCAGGCTCGAGCTCCTTCATCCGGGCGAGGGTGGCCACAGCCGGACCGAGGTGGGAGACCGCGGCCAGCTCCTTGAAGCCACGGGTCGAGAGCCGCAGCCCCTCCACCATGGGCGGCCGGCCACCACCCGGGTACAGGGCGATGTCGAAGCCGGTGGCCACGATGAGCGGCTGGTGCGCCGTCAGACGCTCGGCGAGCTCGCCGTAGTGGGCGCCGATGCTCCCGGCGGCACCGGTGTAGGTCTCGAAGAGGCGGACGAGCTCC
The DNA here is from genome assembly GCA_033854925.1 of Nocardioidaceae bacterium. Taxonomy (GTDB): domain Bacteria; phylum Actinomycetota; class Actinomycetes; order Propionibacteriales; family Nocardioidaceae; genus Nocardioides. The sequence goes on from JAWWPK010000490.1 coordinate 8,987, forward strand.
GGGCTGTCCTGAACCGAGCTGGTCACGCTGCGCCCTCCCGAGCAGAGGGAGCCTCGTCCAGGTCCAGCCGGTAGAGCACCGTGTCGGTGGCGAACCGTACCGAGGACGACAGGGAGTTCGAGACCACGAAGTCGATCGCGCCGTGGACCTGGACGACGGCCACATCGGTGCCTCCCGACGTGGGAAAGCTGGCGATCTCGACCAGTTCGCCGTGCACCCACTCGTAGATCTGCGAGCGCAGCAACGGGCGGGGCGCCGCAGGCGTGCCCTCGATGAAGTTGACCCGGATGACCAACAGCCGTGGGCCGTGCTCGACGACGCACAGCTCACGGGCGGCGAGCCCGCGAAGGGTCTGCACCTCGTGGAACTCCCCGTCCTCCCACTCCATGAGCCGCGGAGGGTCCTCCAGGCCGGCGACGAGCAGGTAGTGCCGGCCGTCGCGCTCGAAGCTGGCGAATGCTCGACCGGCGCGACCGATCAGCTCCTGGCCGGGCACGAAGGACTGCCCGTCCCACGCATACAGGATGCTGGGGCCCACGTGGTCGGCGTGCGCCAGGAGCTGCCGTTCGCCGATCTTCCAGGCGTGCCAGTTGTAGGCCCATCTGGAGGGGATGACCTGGAACGGCGTGAAGGCTCCGTCGACCCATTCGTAGATCACCGAGTCGCGGTGGGGGTCGGGCAGGTGCGGCAGGTCCAGGCCCTGGGCCAGGCCCAGGAAGTGCCGCTCGCCGATCGACCAGTGCCGCCACTGCTTGGCCGCGAACGACGTGAGCGACTGGAAGGCGACGAAGCTCCCGTCCCGCCACTCGTGGATCACCGACGGGATCGTGTACTCGTAGGGCCCGCTGCCGCGTCGGATGCTGGCCACCGCCAGGAAGTGTCGGGCCCCGATGGAGAAGAACTCGGCGTCCTCGCCCCCGGGGGCAGGGATCGCGGCGTGGAACTCGTAGCGGTCGCCGGCCCGGCGCAGCAGGACCAGATCGGTGTCGCTGTCACCGGCGTTCATCCCTGCGGCGACACCGGGGACGTCCCGGGCCAGCTGGGGGATCGCCAGCAGGTCCAGGCCGTCGACGGAGAAGACCTCGACCGCGCGGGCTCCCGAGGTCGGGATGCGCTGGAGCTCCCGCAGGCCGGTGGTCATGAGAGGACTGAACTCGACATGTGATTTCGGTCGCAAGTAGGCTGCGTTGACGCTTGGGATCACCGACCGTAAGCAGAGGTGACGCTTGATCGACGTGCCCTCCCTCCTCGTCCTGCGCGCAGTGGCGGCCAACGGCTCCAACGCGGCGGCAGCCCGCGAGCTCGGCTACACCCGGTCGGCGGTCTCGCAGCGGATGTCCGCCCTCGAGCGCACAGCCGGGGTGGCGCTGGTCGTGCGCGACGGTCGGGCGCTCAGGCTGACGCTGGCGGGAAGCCGGCTCCTCGAGCACACCGAACGTATCCTCAGCGAGCTCAGGGCTGCGGAGGCCGGGCTGCGCGAGGCCAGTGGCGAGATCGCCGGGACGCTACGAGTGGGGCTGCCCCTTCGGGAGGGTCCGCCGCTGATGAGCAGTGCCCTCACGTCGATCCGCAAGCGCTATCCCGGCCTCTTGATCACGCTCGCGTCGACGACCGATCGGCGAGGGGTGGACGAGCTGCGGCACGGCAGGATCGACATGGCCATGCTGTCGCGCTTCGGCGTCACGGCAGGCAAGGCCGGCACCGGGATCCGGGAGTGGGTGCTCGGGCGCGACGAGCTGAAGCTGTGCGTCCCTCGCGGACACGAGCTGGCCGAGCGCACGTCCTGCTCGATGGCGGACCTGGCCGGCCAGAACTGGGTGCTCTCCCCCACCAATCCGCTCGGGGAGGTCACCGTGGGTCTCTGCCAGGCGGCCGGCTTCCAGCCTTCGGTGGTGGCCACGGTCGACGACGTGGCGACCGCGCTGGGACTCGTCGCGGTCGGATGGGGCATCACCATCGCCCCTCAGCTGACCCCGGCGCCGGGCGACCTGGTGCGCATACCTCTCGATGGCGTGGACGCCTACCGGCACAGCGTGCTGATGGTGCGGGCCGGTGATGAGCAGTCACCGGAGATCGCCACCGTGATCACGGCCGTCCACCAGGCCAGCGGGCGGGTCGGCTATCTGGCTCCTCACGAGACCCGACCAACCTGACCGAGGGGTCTTGCCCGGATCCACTACGTTGACCCGCGTGGAGCTCGAGAAGTCGTGGTCCGGCATCGTCGACGACGCAGCGATCTTCCCGCCCGGTGACTCGCCCCTGCACGAGGCGACGGCAGCGTACGTCGCCCGGACTGCCGAGGACGGCGCAGAGCTGGTCGGCACCTTCGTGCTGAAGGATACCGATCTGCCCCTGGTGCGCGGTTTCACCGGCCCCTTGTCCGTGGTGGTCACCGGTGGCGCCGGCCAGCTCGCCGGCCCGGTCGGGCTGTGCGCGAGGCTCGGCCTGAACCTGGCCGGCCTCGAGATCGCGCTCCGCGACCCCGACGACCTGGTCCGCAACGCCCAGCGAGTGGTGACCGCGCTCCGCGAGGTCGAGACGGATGTCCCGGTGTACGTCGAGCTTCCCCATGTCGGCAACACGTCCTCGTGGTTCGCGGCTGCCGACGAAGTGGCCGCAGCCGAGCTGCGGCTGAAGTTCCGGACCGGCGGGCTGGAGGCGGCGGCGTTCCCGGCCGCCCATGCCCTGGCCCGCTGGATCGACGCGGCGCTCGACCGCGAGACGCCGTTCAAGTGCACGGCTGGGCTGCACAACGCGGTCCGGCACACCGGAGAAGACGGCTTCGAGCACCACGGCTTCCTCAACGTGCTCGTCGCGACCCGGATGCTGTTCGACGGCGCCACGGTCGACGAGGGGGTCGTCGTGCTGGAGCAGCGCGAGAGCGCCGGCCTGGTCACGGCCGCGCGGGAGCTCGATCTCGCCGGCGCCCGACGCTGGTTCACGTCGTTCGGCTCCTGCTCGGTCGCCGAGCCGCTGGCGGACCTGCACGAGCTGGGGTTGCTCTGATGGCGAGCGAGTGCCT
>JAWWPK010000491.1:0-4024 GCA_033854925.1 Nocardioidaceae bacterium
GCGGGTGGCAGCCCCTGGATGAGTTCGCGCTGGCGGTGCTGGAGAACGCGACGTTCAAGCACGGGCCGAACCCGCTCGACGTCGGGCTGCCGACCAGTGTCCTGGGGTCCAGCTACGCCGGCTCGCACTGGCCGGACTCCGCGGTGGGGCCGCTCACCACTGCGCCGTGCGCGGAGCACGACGTGGCGCCGGGCCGAATCCCCCATGTCGCCCTGGCGGGACAGCCGACCGGCGCAGCTGTCTCTCCCGAGCAGGGCAGCGAGGGCTCGATCCCCGCCGACGAACGGAACGTGACGCTCGACCGCGGCCACGGCGCGTTCGTGATGGTCGGGACGTGGGACGAGTCGGAGAGCGACTCCACGGTGGTCGTCGACCCGCTGGGCAAGGTCTACCCCTTGGGCCCCGGGCCGCTCACCCTCAGCAAGCTCGGCTACGACCCGACCACGGCACCGGTCGTCCCGGACGAGTGGACCGCCCTGTTCGACGAGGGGGTGACCCTGTCGACGAGCGCGGCGCTCTGCCCGCCGTCCAACGAGCCGGGGAAGCCGCAGTCGTCGGAGGACTGCCAGGTGGCTCCGCAGTGAGGTCCTCGCTCGCGTACGCCGCCGTGCTGGCGGTCTCGGTCATGATCTGCCCGGCCGCCTCCGCCGATGACGGGGTGGAGGGCGACTGCCAGGAGATCTCGGCCCAGGACGCCACCCACTACGCGACCAGCCGGCCGAGCCTCCCGCTCCAGGAGATGGGCGTCGACGACGCGTTGGCCCGGCTGAAGAAGGAGCACGTGAAACCGGGGGCGGGCGTCGTCGTGGCGGTCATCGACTCGGGCGTCGCGAGCGCGGCCCCGATCACCATCGCCGGGCAACCGGTGGAGACCGGCAACAAGGTGGCCGCCGCGACCGACTACCACGGCACCGCGGTGGCCGGCCTGATCGCCGGACACCGGAGGCCTGACGGCGGGGGTCCGGTCGGCATCGCGCCGTACGCCCAGATCTACGACGTCCAGGTCTACGACGAGGCGGATGCCTCCACCGCCCCGGACAGCACCGGGTCGCCGATCACCGTGGAGAACCTGCGCCAGGGGCTCGACGCCGTGATCGCTGCGGTGCCGACCCTCGGGATCCGGATCGTGAACATGTCGCTGGCCATCCCCGACGACGACGAGATCCGCGCGAAGATCGCCCAGCTGTGGGCGCTGGGGGTGGTCGTGGTCGCGCCCACCGGCAACCGTTCGTCGGAGCTGCCCATGCCCAGCGACCTGCCGAGCACGTTCGAGGCACACCAGTCCGGAGAGGACGCCGCTCCCTACGTCCACCCGGCCGACTACGACGACGTGCTCGGCGTGAACGCCACGCCGGCCGGCTCGAGCAACCTCGAGCCCACGAACTGGGTGCTGGAGAACTCGAGCACCGACGTCGCCGCGCCCACCGCGGGAGCGGTCTCATACTCGCTGCGCGGAGAGTCCTGCCTGCTCAACGACCCCGCCACGTCCTACGCCGCCGCAGAGGTGTCGGGGGTTCTGGCGCTCCTGCAGTCGGCGTACGACGAGTCGGTCGCAGCCTCGGTCCGGCGGCTGCTGACCACGGCCAACGGCCGCCCCGACATCCCCAACACCCTGGTGGGCGCCGGCGAGGTGCAGGCGATGGACGCGCTGACCCGGCCGATGGACATCAACGACTCCGGCACCGACCTCGGTGCGGGAAGCGTTCAGCACGAGCCGCAGCTGCTCACGGTGCCCGAGGAGCCGGACGACGTGCTCGCGAAGACCCGCCAGGACGCCGTCTGGTGGGGGCTGGTCGGCGGCGGCGCGTTGCTGCTCGCGGTCGTGCTGCGTCCGGTGCTGGCGCGGCGACGGCGTACTGTCTCGCGCTGATGGCCCGCCCGGCCGACATGGCCGTACCCGCCGGCGCCCGCTCGGTGTTCACCGACGGCGCCTGCTCCGGCAACCCCGGGCCCGGCGGCTGGGCCTGGGCGCTGGACACCTCGGAGTTCGCCTCCGGTCACGAGATGCCGTCCACCAACCAGCGCATGGAGATCCGCGCCGCGCTCGAGGCGGTGCGCTCGCTGGACGGTCCGCTCCTGGTCGTCTCGGACTCGACCTACGTCGTCAACTGCTTCCGCGACCGCTGGCACGCCGGATGGCAGGCCCGCGGCTGGATCACCTCCGCCAAGAAGCCGGTCGCCAACCGCGACCTCTGGGAGCCGCTCGTCACCCTGGTCGCCGAGCGCGGCGACGTGGCGTTCCAGTGGGTCAAGGGGCACTCCGGACACGAGATGAACGACTTCGTCGACGGGCTCGCCGTCGAGGCCAGCCGTGACGCCCGGACGAGCTCGTTCGGCTCGAGCCGGGTCGAGACGGACCTGCCCGAGGTCGACACGCTCTGGTAGTCACTCGACGGAGCTCACCTGCGTCCGGACCCGCGTCCCCCTGCCTGGTCCCCGCACAACTAAGTCAACTTGATCAGTAGACTAAAGCCATGCCCGTGACTACTCGCTACGGCGACGACACCGTGAACCTCGACGTCCGCAACGATGTCCTCGACCTGTTGCTGGCGCACCGGTCGGTGCGGAAGTTCGCGCCCGGTGACGTCTCGGACGACCAGGTGCGGGCGATGGTGGCCGCCGCCCAGTCCGCCGCGACCTCGTCGAACCTGCAGCCGTGGAGCGTCGTCGTGGTCCGCGACCCGGAGCGGAAGGCGCGACTGGCGACGTACGCCGCCGGGCAGGCGTTCATCGAGGAGGCGCCCGTCCTCCTGGTGTGGGTCGCCGACCTGAGCCGGGCCCGTCGGCTGGCCGCCCGGTCCGGTACGTCCGTCGACGCCGCCGACTACTTCGAGACCACGATCATCGGCTTCGTCGACACCGCCCTCGCCGCTCAGAACGCCGTCGTCGCGGCCGAGTCGCTCGGCCTGGGGACCGTCTTCGTCGGCGCGATCCGCAACCACCCCGTCCGGGTGGCCGCCGAGCTCGGCCTGCCCCCGCATGCCGTGGCTACCTTCGGCCTGTCCGTCGGCATCCCCGACCAGACCGAGCACGCCGGCGTGAAGCCGCGGCTCCCGCAGGACGCCGTCGTACACCACGAGCGCTACGAGGCCGAGGCCGCCGACGCCCACATCCCCGGCTACGACGCCCGCCTCGCGGCGTACAACCTGCGTCACGGGCTGCCGGACGGCGGCTGGACGGACCGGGTCCTGAAACGGCTGGCCGGTCCGGAGTCGATGGCCGGCCGGCACCGGCTGCGCGAGGTGCTCGACGGCCTGGGCCTGCCGTCGCGGTGATCCGGCCTGCCACGACTCGTCTGCGACTCGTCTGCGTGGATGACACGCCAGACCGCAGACGAATCGGACTCGGAAGGTGATTGGCGGAGGATGCGGGATTCGAACCCGCGAGGGCTGTTAACCCAACCCGCTTTCCAAGCGAGCGCCATAGGCCACTAGGCGAATCCTCCGCCGAGGAGAGTACCGGCCGCTCGCGGAGGCCTCCCAATCGTCTCCGCCGCGTTGGAGCGCCTCCGCTCGCTCACCTACAATCGTCGCAACCCCCCGTGTGGCGGCACCTAGCTCAACTCCCCCAGGGCCGGAAGGCAGCAAGGGTCGGCAAGCTCTGCCGGGTGCGCGGGGGGCCTTTTCACGCCCGAGGGCAGGATCGAGGAGTGAACCCCGACGACATCCCTCCGGACGCCTTCGACGAGATGGTGCGCAGCGCTCTCGACCAGCTTCCGGACGAGGCGGCGGCGCTCGTGGCGCACATCGCGGTGGTCGTGCGTGAGCAGCCGGAGCCGGGCGACACGACGCCGGGGCAGCTGCTGCTCGGGACGTTCCGCGGCATCGCCCACACCCGGGTCGGCGGCCGAGTGCCGGGTTCGCTGCCCGACGTGATCACGCTCTACCGACGCCCGATCCTGACGGTCTGCCGGAACGCCGACGAGGTGGCCCCCCGGGTGCTCAAGGTGCTGGGCCACGAGGTCGGGCACGCGCTGGGCCTGAGCGAGGAACAGCTGCGTGCCTACGGCTGGTACTAGTGGTCA
>JAWWPK010000492.1:0-2557 GCA_033854925.1 Nocardioidaceae bacterium
CGACATGGACGTGCTCTTCGACGGCATCCCGCTCGATGTGACGACGACGTCGATGACGATCAGCGGCCCCGCCGTCCCGGTGTTCTGCATGTACCTCGTGGCTGCCGAGCGCCAGGGCGTCGACCTCGGCAAGCTCAACGGCACCCTGCAGACCGACATCTTCAAGGAGTACATCGCGCAGAAGGAGTGGCTGTTCGCGCCGGAGCCGCACCTGCGCCTGATCGGCGACCTCATGGAGTACTGCGCCGAGAACATCCCGGCCTACAAGCCGATCTCGGTGTCGGGCTACCACATCCGTGAGGCCGGCTCGACCGCCGCGCAGGAGCTCGCCTACACGCTGGCCGACGGCTTCGCCTACGTCGAGCTGGGCCTGTCCCGGGGCCTCGACATCGAGCAGTTCGCGCCGGGCCTCTCGTTCTTCTTCGACGCACACCTGGACTTCTTCGAGGAGATCGCCAAGTTCCGCGCCGCCCGCCGGATCTGGGCGCGGTGGCTGCGCGACGTCTACGGGGCGACGACGGACAAGGCGCAGCAGTTGCGCTTCCACACCCAGACCGCCGGCGTCTCCCTGACCGCGCAGCAGCCGGACAACAACATCACCCGGACGGCGGTGGAGGCCCTGTCCGCCGTCCTCGGCGGCACCCAGTCGCTGCACACCAATGCCCTGGACGAGGTGCTTGCCCTGCCAAGTGCGAAGGCGGCCCAGATCGCCCTGCGCACGCAGCAGGTGATCATGGAGGAGACGGGGGTCATGAACGTGGCCGACCCTCTCGGGGGCTCCTGGTACGTCGAGGCACTCACGGACGAGATGGAACGTCAGGCGGAGGAGATCTTCACCCGCATCACAGACATGAGCGCCGACGGCACGATCACCTCGGGCATCCTGCGCGGCATCGAGGACGGCTGGTTCACCGGCGAGATCGCCGAGGCCGCCTTCGTCTACCAGCGGGCCCTCGAGAAGGGCGACAAGAAGGTCGTGGGCGTCAACACCCTGACCGGGTCGGTGGACGCCCACGACAAGCTGGACATCCTCCGCGTGAGTCACCAGGTCGAGATCGAGCAGAAGTCCGAGCTCGCGGCCCGGCGGCAGGCGCGCGACGACGCCGCCGCCCGCGCCGCCGTCCAGCGGATGGTCGAGGTCGGGCGCACCGAGGCGAACATGCTGCCGTCGCTGCTGGACGCCGTCCGCGCGGAGGCCACCCTCGGCGAGATCTGCGACGCCCTCCGCGCGGAGTGGGGCGGCTACACGGAACCAGCCCGTTTCTGATGTCGCGCTCCGCGCTCCCACCACCTCCAGGAGCCCTCCCGGATCTGCGTTGAGCCGGATCCGTCGTCCCGTGTGGGGGAGCCTCCGGCCCCCGCCCCACGGGACTCCCCTCGCAGGGCGACTCACCTCTGGGACACTGTCCCCATGCAGCCCACTCGTCCCGGACGTCCTGACCCGCGGGCGCAGGCCCAGAAGGCGCAGATGGCGGCAGCCATGGCCGGCGCCGTCGACCTCGCCGCCGTGAAGGCGCGGTCGGAAGCCGCCCAGCGAGCGCAGACCGCTCCGCCGCCCAGTGCCGCCGTGCCGGCCGGTGCGCCCGGCTCGGCCGTCGTCGACGTCACCGAGGACACGTTCCAGTCCGAGGTCCTGGACCGCTCCTTCCAGGTGCCGGTCGTGCTCGACCTCTGGGCCGAGTGGTGCCAGCCGTGCAAGCAGCTGTCGCCGGTCCTCGAGCGGCTGGCCGCCGAGGGCGCCGGCTCGTGGGTGCTGGCCAAGGTGGACGTCGACGCCAACCCCGCGCTGGCGCAGGGTCTGCGGGTGCAGGGCATCCCGGCGGTGAAAGCGGTCTGGCAGGGCCAGCTCGTCGCCGAGTTCAGCGGCGCCATTCCCGAGGACCAGGCTCGCCAGTTCGTCTCCGAACTGATCCGGGCGACCACCGGTGACGCCCTTCCCGGTGCGGACGGCGACGGGCCCGCCTACGTCGACGATCCGCGGCTCGACGCGGCGGAGGCCGCGCTGGAGCGGGGCGACCTCGCCGCCGCGGAGACCGCCTACCAGTCGATCCTCGACACGGAGCCCGACCACCCGGAAGCCGCCCTCGCGCTGAAGCAGGTGCAGCTGTTCCGTCGTGCCGAGGAGGCGGGCCCGAACGCACTGGCCGCGGCCGACGCCGCACCCGACGACGTCGCGGCTCAGGCGCGCGCTGCCGACTTCCTGCTCGGGACCGGCGACGTCGAAGGCGCTTTCGAGCGGCTCCTCGCCGTCGTCACCCGGACGGCGGGGGAGGACCGCGACCTCGCCCGGACTCATCTCGTGGAGCTGTTCGCGGTCGTGGGCAACGACGACCCGCGGGTGGGATCGGCCCGCCGCAAGCTCATGGCCGCGCTGTTCTGAGGGATCGACTCAGCGGGAGAGGTCGCACGCCGAGGTCCCGCTCAGAAAGCCCGACCGGAAGGCGCCGATCAACTCGAACCCGCTGGTCGAGGAGTCGGGGAACACCCGGTCGTCCCGGGCGTAGGTGAGGATGAATTCGACCGCCTCGTCGATGTCGCCGGGGCTGAGGGCCACCTC
>JAWWPK010000493.1:0-5040 GCA_033854925.1 Nocardioidaceae bacterium
CGACGTCACCGGCATGGATGTGCGCGTCATCTACCGGCTGGACCGGTTCCTGCGCGGCGGCGACAACCAGTCGTTCCTGCAGAACGGCTTCCTGGCTGCGATCCGTTTCACCGAGCCGAACGAGAACTTCGACCACGAGCACCAGGACGACCGCGTCGTGAACGGCGTGCAGTTCGGCGACCTGCCGCAGTTCTGCGACTTCGACTACATCGCCGGGGTCGCCCGGGTGAACGCCGCCGCGATGTGGTCCCTCTCAGCGGCACCCGGCACCCCGCGCCATGTCGTCGTGGACACCGTCGCCCTCACCAACGACACCAAGCTCTCATGGACGGTCGACCCGAACGCGGCGTCGTACGAGATCGTCTGGAGACCGACCACCGAGCCGTCATGGACGCACCGCATCCCGGTCGGGAAGGTCGGCACCGCGACCGTGGACCTGTCCAAGGACAACGTCATCTTCGGCGTCCGCGCGATCGGGCCGCAGGGCCACCGGAGCCCAGCGGCGTTCCCACTGCCTGGCTAGACGAGCCCGTTGTCGGCCGTCTTCGCCGGCGCCTCCTTCGCGTGCAGCCAGGCGTAGAAGAACGCGGCGAGGTCCTGCCCGCTCACGACCGTGGCGAGCGCCTCGAAGTCGGCGACCGACCCGTTGCCGTAGGCGCGCTGTGAGACCCAGGTGCGCAGCAGCGTCCAGAACGCAGCGTCGCCGATGCGGTGACGGAGCGCCTGCACGGCCATCGCGCCGCGCGAGTAGACCGCGGCGTCGAAGATCCGCGCCGGGCCGGGGTCGTCGATGGAGAGCTTCCAGAACGCGCTCTCCGGGGGGAAGGCGTTGTAGGTCTGGGTGAGCCAGTCCTGCATCGACTGCGCGCCCACCAGCTCGTTGGCGTAGTAGGCCTGCAGGTACGACGCGAAACCCTCGTTGAGCCAGATGTCGCGCCAGTTGCTGACCGAGACCGAGTCGCCGAACCACTGGTGCGCGAGCTCGTGCGCCAGCAGTCCCTGGTCCGGCCCCGCGGCCGCGGGGTACGTCGGCCGGGTCTGGTTCTCGAGCGAGAACGTGACCGGGAGGCTGGTCGCGAGGCCGCCCGTGGCGGAGAAGGGGTAGGGCCCCAGCACGTTGGCAAGCGCGGTGATCGTCGTGCAGGTCTGCTCGGCCAGCTCCTTGGCGGACTCGCCGCGGGCGAAGACCGGCAGGTGCTCGGAGACCGCGAAGACGTTGGTGATGCCGTGGCAGCTCCCCGTCCGCGTCTGGAAGTCGCCGGCCGCGAAGAAGGCGAGGTAGGACGCCATCGGCTCGACCGCGCGCCAGTGCGAGGTGCGCCGGCCGTGCCGCTTCCGCTCGGCGACGAGGACACCGTTGGCGACCACGTCCTTGCGGCGCGGCACCGTGATCCGGATGTCGAACGAGGCCTTGTCCCGCGGGTGGTCGTTGGCCGGGAACCACCAGGTCGCCATGTGCGGCTCGTTCATGGTGACGACCTCGTTGGCGTCGGCGAGCCAGTTGCTCTCGCCCTGCGACGCCTCGGTGCTCGGGGTGCCGTCGTACTTCACGGAGACGCGGAACTGCGCGCCGTTGGCGATCGGCGCTGCGGGCTTGATGCGGAGCTCGTGGTCGCCGGACCGCCGGAACCTCGCATGCTTGCCGTCCACCGACACCGAGGTGACCGGAAGCAGGAAGTCGAGGTCGAAGCGGGAGAGGTCCTGGGTCGCGCGCACGTCCAGCCTGGTCCGCCCGGCGAGGCGACCCGAGCCGAACCAGTAGCCGTCGCGGACGTCGTAGTGCAACACGTCGATGCCGCCGTTGCCGTCCCGCGGGAAGTAGGGGTCGCCCATCCCGCTGGCGCCGGGCGTCGGCGCCCTCGCGGCAACCGCGGGCGCGCCGGCCAGTGACCCGGTCAGCGCCAGCCCCAGCACCGGAACCAGCAGGGCCGGGACGAGCCGGGCGCGCAGGATCACGCCCGAAACCTACGGCACGGTCTGATACTCTAGTGATTCACTCGACTTTGATCACTGAGAGGGAGGTCGCCATGCACCTCGTCCGCACGCCACCGCCCGTCGCCACCCGCTTCGCGACCGCCGAGGAGGTGGCCGACGTCGAGCTCGCCGGCACCTGGGTGGTCGACGTACGCCGCGAGCCGCGGCCGCCGGTCCGGGCCGGCTGGCTGGTCGACTGGGAGGACGACATCGTCTTCCTGATGGACCCGCCCGCCGAGCTCGACCTGCCCCTCGACGCGGCCTGAGAAGAGCTTCCAGAAATATCGGGTTGCCGCCCTCGGCGTACGCCGTCACCATGGGGGCGGCGCCGGAACTGCCGGTGCTCCACGAGAGGAGGCGCGACCGTGACTACGACTGTCCTCGGCCTGCCCGCAGACCGTCCCTCTCTCACCTCATGGAGCACCTCCAGCGATGTCTCACGACGACTTCAAGCAGCACCCGCAGTTCCCGTCATTTCCTGACGACTTCATCACCGACGCCTACCGCTACGTCCCGCCGCAGGACGACCTGAGCGATGTCGACGAGCGCTTCGTCATCGACTTCCGCTCCTACGGCGACCTCGAGGACGGCCAGCGCTGGTCGACCTGGCTCAACGTCGAGCCGCTCAGCCGCGGCCCCGAGCCGCTTCCGGACTGGGTGGTGACCTCGCAGGGCGCCGTCGACACCGAGCTCGGGATCCTCAAGACCGGCAAGGAGGCCGACGTCCACCTCGTCGAGCGCGCCGACCCGTTCGACCCCGGGAGCGGCGTGGTCATGGCGGCGAAGCGATACCGCTCAGCCGAGCACCGGACCTTCCACCGGGCCGCGTCCTACACCGAGGGCCGCTCGATGAAGCGCTCGCGTGACGAGCGCGCCCTCAAGCGGAAGAGCACCTTCGGCAAGCTCGTGGCCGCCGGCGAGTGGGCGGTGTCCGAGTGGGGCGCGCTGGTGCGGCTCTGGAACCTCGGGCTGCCGGTTCCCTACCCGGTCCAGATCGACGAGACCGAGATCCTGATGGAATGGATCACCGTCCCCGACGAGGATGGCGCCGCGCAGACCGCACCCCGGCTCGCCCAGACCCGGCCGTCGCCCGAGCTCCTGGCGTCTTACTTCGAGCAGGTCACCGATGCGCTCGCGATCATGGTGCAGAACGGCGTCGTGCACGGCGACCTCTCGGCGTACAACATCCTGGCGGCGGGCGAGCGGCTGGTCATCATCGACCTGCCGCAGATCGTCGACCTGGTCGGCAACCTCAACGGCATGGACTTCCTGCAGCGCGACTGCGCCAACATCTGCGCGTGGTTCCGCTCGCGGGGACTCGAGGTCGACGAGCACGCGCTGTTCGGGGACCTGATGGCGCACGCGTTCTGACCCGCCGGTCGACTACGCCGTGTGCGCCGCCAGCTCCCCGACCGTGAGGTCCCACAGCGCCGGTGGGGGTTGCTGATTACCGCCGCCCTCGAGCGCCACGAGCCGGGCGCCGGGGATGGCGTCGCGCAGTGCCTCGCCGTGCGCAAGTGGGAACAGCGGGTCCGCCGTGCCGTGGAGCACCAGCGTGGGCACGGCGATCTGCTCGATGCTGCCCACGGGCGCCCAGCCGTCCACGAGCGGGTGGTTCGTGAGCGTCACTTCCATGTCCTTGCTCCGGTCGACCTCCTCGACGGCGAGCCGCCGGTAACGCTCCTCGTCCAGCCCGCCCGCACCGGCGTACGGCCGCTCGATCGCGACCCGGTAGTCGATCACCGCGTCCCGGTCAGACCAGTCCGGGGCGGGCTCGGGATCCTCGAAGGTCCGCAGGAGCGCGGGCTCGGGCGGCGGCAGCTCCTTGCGCGCGATGGCAGTCGCCGGGCTGGTGTCGACCAGCGTCAGTGACGCCAGGCGGTCCGGGTGGGCGAGGGCGAGCACCTGCGCGATGCCACCACCGGCCGAGAGGCCGACCACGTGCGCTTGCCGGGCGCCGATCGAGTCGAGGAGCCGGAGCGGGTCCAGGACCAGGTCGCGTCCGGTGTACGTCGGCCGCCCGACCGGGTCAGTGCTCGACCGCCCGGTGTCACGGTGGTCGTAGCGCACCACGAACCGTCCCGCCGCCGCGAGCCGCCGGCAGAGCTCTTCGTCCCACCAGGTCATCGACTGGCACTGTCCGGCGATCAGCAGGACGACCGGGTCGTCCGCCGACCCGAAGCCCTCCCAGACGAGGTGTCCGCCCGGCACGTCCGCTCGCTGCTCGGTCACGAAATGTCGACTCCCCGGCGCGGGCAGACTCATCGCGGACTAGGTTGCGCCAGGTGAGGCGCAGCCGCGGGCGGGTGGTCCAGGTCGAGTCGCTGGCCGACTTCGACCGTCGCGTGGCTGCCGGCGCCACGCGGCTCAGCGGCTGGCGGATCCGGAACGTCGACCTCACCGAGCGGGGCGCGGAGCTCGGGCGGCTGCGGGTGGCCGGCGCGACGTTCCTCGGTTGCACGTTCGGTCCCGGGGTCGAGGAACAGCTCGAGCGCGCGGGCGCCATGGTGCTGCCGGCGCTGACGATCGCGCCGGTCGACGTCTACCGGTCGCAGCTCTACACCGCCGAGGAGCTGTACGACACGACGCCGTACCAGCGCTCGCTCGACGGTCGAGCCTATGCCTGGTCCCAGACCCCGGGCGACGCCGACGACGCGCTGGCCCGGTCGCTGCACGACCACGCGATCGACGAGGCACTCACGTCGTGGATCAAGCGCAAGCGCCTGGTGGGCGTGATGGGCGGACACGCGGCGTCGCGTGGCGATGCGGAGTACGCCGACGCCGCCCGCCTCGGGCACGAGCTGGGGGCGCACTACGTCGTCGCCACCGGCGGCGGCCCCGGCTCGATGGAGGCCGCCAACCTCGGCTGCTACCTGGCGGACTCCCACGTCTCGCGGGTCACCGACGCCGTCGCCGCCCTGGCCGAGGTCCCCGCCTTCCGGCCCTCGGTCGACGAGTGGCTCCGGCCCGCCCTCGAGGTCTGCTCCGTGGTCGCCGAGCCGCACGACTCGCTCGGGATCCCGACCTGGCACTACGGGCACGAGCCGTCGAACGTCTTCGCCACCG